>CAYUZY010000063.1:2688-11189 GCA_964448645.1 uncultured Flavobacteriaceae bacterium | reverse complement strand
CAGCAATTGGGTATAAAAGTGATAATTGAGATCCATTTATTCCTTGACCTGCTGCTGTAAATCCATCTTTATATCCTGCAGCAAATGAAGCCAAGGTTCCAAGACCTACTGCACTAGCTGGAGGCAAAGATCCATCAGGAGCTAAAAATCCTGCAGCAGCAGTTGCAGCTAAACCAAGAAATGCAACTGTTGGCGCATCTAATCCCGTAAGAGGTAATCCTGCGCCAGCATATTGTGCAGCAAACGCTCCCTGAAATGTTGCTTGTAATACAGGGTCTGCCAATATTGCCGCTTGTACAGCATTTCCATAATCAGAAGGAAAACTGCTCGCATCAAATGCATATGCTGGAGCTAGAGCTCTAAATCTTGTAAACCCAGTTCTTTCATAAGTATAAAAGTCCGCAGAAACTACTAATCTGTCTCCAATAACTCCCTTATATCCTATTTCAAAACTATTTAAACGTCCTATTCTTCCTTTACCAGTATCAGTACCATAATTATCAAACGCTTGTCCATTAAATACATCATAAGGTGATAATGATCCCGTAAATTCAGTTAATCCTGGTGAATATGTTGTAAACCAATTATTCATAACGTCAACCAGTGGTTGAACTGCCGGTCCGGCTAGACCAATAATTCCTTGAGCAACTCCGCCAAGCGTAGCGTCTAAAATTGTTGGTCCACCAGCAAAAGCTGGAGTTACTGCCGCAAGTCCATGAAAATAAGCTAAAGGAATTCCTAATGATGATGTTGCCGCTGGCAAATTACTTAATCCAGGGAAAGTCATATCAATTGTTTGCGTAGATGGATCTCCAAAAGTTTGAGCTTCACTCTGTCCTGATAACCATATATCTAAAATTCCAGTAAGTGCTGCAGGAGCATTAACCGGGAAATCTAAAAACATTTCTAATGCTGAAGGAATTACAGTCGCTTCATTATAAGATACTCTGAAAGTGTTTTTTTCATTTGGCTTATATACTAATGCAACTCTAGGTGCAAAACCAGAATCATCTAAAAAGTTAAAATTATCATATCGTCCAGCAACAGTTAAATCTAATTTACTTCCTAATTTCATTGTTCCTTGCAAATAAGCTCCAGAAATATTATAATCATCATTATTTTCATTTCTACCCCAAATAGTATTTTCTGAATCTTGAGAGTTTTGTCTTGCATCTGCTCCTATTGTCCAATTTGAATTTAAGAATCCAGGCATATCAAAATTATACTGAATTTGAGCTTCCAGTAAACTTCTTTTTGCTACTTGATTTAATCCTGTATTATATAAAAATGTTGGCGTTTTTCCTGTTCCACCATCATTGTCAACATAATAAACTTGAGCAAATAAACCTCCCGATTGCATTCTAAATTGAGTCCAAACCTCACTACCATCTGTTCTACCATATCCTTGAGAGTTTGCAAAAAATCCATCTCCTTGATTAACACCTCCTGATAAAAACATATTGGTTTTATCTGAAGGTCTATATTCAAGATGAAGATTATAAGATGAGTTACTATATTTCGTCTGTAAACCTTTTCCGTCTGGATAAAGTTCACTTGAAGTTAAAATAGTTTTTCCTGGTACTGTTGGATCAGCTACTCCACCTACAATTGCAGGTTCACTTATAGAGTCCGCAAATTCAGCAATATTTTCATTATCATTTGCGTTTTTAGGATCAAAATTAAAATCATCTCCTTTTAAAGTACGAGCATTAATTTTATATCCAAAAGTTTTATTTTTATTCGCCCAAGCATGTCTTAATGCTATTCCTTGAGTTTTTAAAGTTCCTCCTATAAGCTCAACTGTTGTTCCAGGATAATCAATTGGATTCTTTGTTAAAAAGTGAACAATTCCTGAAGAAACTCCTGGTCCATAAAGTGCTGAATTAGCACCACGAACTACCTCAACTCTTGCAATATCAATATTAGACAATCCACTTTGATAACTTAAAAAAGAAGATGAAGTTGGATTAAACAAATTTCTATAATCTAACATAGGAAAAGTTGACGTTCCAAATACTCCATCACCAGCTCTCATCTCAATATTGATTACGTTAGCTGATTGTTGTTGTAATTGAACCCCTGGTATATTAACTAAAGAACGAATTGGATCCGTAGCGTTAGCAGAATTCTCTAGGTCTCTCGATGAAATTATAGATACAGACTGTGGTGAGTCTAGAACCTTTTGAGGTCTTCTAGAAGCTGAAATTACTATTTCATCTAAATTTTGTCCTAGTTGAAGCTCTACATTTATTTCTTGATCAGCAGAAGTTAACTCAATTATTTGAGTTCCAAAGCCAATAGAGCTTATTTGAATTGTTAATGGGAAATCACTTGACGTTGAAAATTGAAAATTACCATCAAAATCAGTAGCTCCTCCAGTATTTGAACCAACAACTATAACATTGGCTCCTGGAATTGCTTCTCCATTATCGGCATCAGAAACAGATCCACTTATAGTATTCTGTGCCTGAACTATATTTGCCACAAACATTAATAGAGCAAATAGCGCGGTTTTAATTAGGTTTTTTGTTTTCATACTTTGTTTATTTATTAATTTTTGGAACCGATATTATTTTTATTATTTCGTTTGTTATTGATTTAATATACTTATCTGGAAGGTCATGTCCCATTCCTTCCAAATAATATTTTCTCGCTTTTGGTATAAATTTAACATATTTTTTGGCATGTTCTAAATTTATTAACGAATCATCCGTTCCATGAATAATTATAGGAAGAGCATTTTATGCCCTTCAACTCATATAAACGTGAACCTGATTTCTTTATTGCATAAGAAAAATGTTTAAAAAGATCTATAGAAATTATAGTACCAAGATTTATTCCCAAATAACATTACTCTTATCCTCTCCCCAAGACTCATAATTAGAAGAATACATTTTTTCTATAGTTCCTCTTTTAATCTTTAATGTAGGTCCAATTGCATTATTTTGTTCAGTCCATTTATCTTTAACAATAATTAGTGTTGACATCTTCTTATAATTTTCAAGATCACTATTTATTTCATTAAATTTCTCAGTTAACATATTTGTTAACTCCTCTTTGGGCATTTCTCTACCAATATCAGATAATTGAGCTAAACAAATAGGCTGAGGCATTCCAAGTCCTGCGACACATACTTCCTCTAATTCTTTTATGTCACCAAAATAATATTCCAAAGTTAGAGGCTCAATATACTTTCCTTTTGAGGTTTTAAAGCTATCAACTACTCTCCCTGTAATATGAAGGTAATTATCGTCATCAATAAACCCTTTATCTCCAGTATGAAGCCATCCTCCTCGTAGAGTTTCATCAGTTAACTCTTTTCTTTTATAATATCCATCCATTAAAAATGGACCTCTCATTAAAATTTCACCATTAGAATTATCAATTTTTACTTCAACTCCTGATTGAGGCTTTCCAACAGAGTCCATTTTGCCAAAATCTCTTCCATCAACTTGTGTACAAATAGCACAATTCTCAGTCATTCCATAACCATTAGTTATATAAACTCCAACCTTTCTAAACCATTCAATTAGGGTAACTTGCATTGGTGCAGCTCCTGATACAGTTGCTCTGGCTCTACTTAAACCTAATGCTTTTTTTAATTTACCTTTTATGATACCTGAAATAATTGGAATTTTAAGAAACGTATCTAATTTTTTTTGAGAGAATTTTGATAAAATTCCAAGTTGAAACTTTGTCCATACTCTTGGTGCAGCAAAAAACACATGAGGCTGGACATCTTGAAGGTTTTTAGAAAAAGTTTCTAATGATTCAACAAAAGAAATAGTTCCACCAAAACGAAAACAAGTATGCTCAACTACAACCCTTTCAGCTATATGATTTAAAGGAAGAAATGAAATAAAATCATTGTCTCCTGAAAAATTTATTTTTAAAGGATTTGAATCTTCAGTTATAACTTTAGTCATATCATTTGCTAAATAAGACAACATTACTCCTTTAGGATTACCAGTAGTTCCAGAAGTAAAGATAATTGTCCATAAATCAGAAAGTTTAGGGACATTAGGTTCCATTAATGGCTCAAACTTATTTATAAAATCAAACCACTGATGGCCTTTCGTTATATTTGAAAAACCTTTATAAGTTGGAAAAGTGATTAAAGGCATGTCTTTAGGTAAATCATTTTTTATTTCATCCCAAGTCTCTATCTTTCCGACAAATAAAGCATCTACATCTCCAAAATCCATAACATAGGCAAGCTCTTTTCCTTTTAATGATGGGAAAAAAGGAACAGAAACATACCCAGCCATTATAATTGCTAAATCTGTAATGATCCACTCTCTACAATTTTTTGAAATTAATCCAATATGAGCCCTATCTCTTAATCCCAAAGATTTTAATCCTGAAGCAAGCTTTCTGGCCATTTGTCCAACCTCTCCCCATGTATACTCTTCCCATTTATCACCAAAAGGTTGTCTTAAAAAGGGTTTATCTTTAAATTCTTTTTCCCATTTATAAAATTTAAAATCAAATATTTCACTCATAATTTTTTTGTTAAATTAAAATATTACACTAGAATTTAATCTTGTGGCTTTGTAAATTAGGAAAAAAAATCCACTTTAATTCTTAAAAACTTAAAGATCAATTAATTGATATTTAGAATTTGTAAAAGCTGATCTAAAAAAATAAAAAAAAAGGTGATTAAAAATGGTTTAATATCTACCTTTGGCCTTGCTGTATGGAAATTTTATTAAAAAGACATTTTAAAATATTTTGAATAAACTAAAAATTAAACTTTAATGGCTCAAATTGGGACTAAAATAAATCCTAACGATTCTAGCTTTTTAGAAAATAAAAAAAAGATGCTAGAAAATATAACTATGCTTGAATCTTTTCTTGAAGAAAGTAAAAGCCATGGTACTGGAAAAAGCGAAGAAAGAGCTCGTTCGAGAAAAAAAATGTTAGCCCGTGAAAGAATTGAATATTTGTTAGATAAAGACAGTCCCTTTTTAGAACTTTTACCTTTAGCTGGGTTAAAAAATGATTCTGGTTTTGGTCCTGGAGGGACAAATATTACGGGTATAGGTTTAGTCTCTAATAAATTATGCATGATTCAATCTAATGTTGGAACTAAAAAAGGTGGTTCAGTTGACTATGCTACAAGTTATAAAGGTCTTAGAATTGGAGAAATTATTGAAAAAAATAAACTTCCTACAATAAATCTTGTTGAAAGTGGAGGTGTTAATCTTCCAGACCAAGATAAAATTTTTATTAATGCTGGTGCAAACTTTAAACAAATTACTCAAAGGTCCAAATTAGGTTTATCTACAATTTCACTTGTTTTTGGAAATGCAACTGCTGGAGGAGCTTATGTCCCTGGAATGTCTGACTATACAGTTTTACAAAAGAAAGCAGCTAAAGTTTTTCTTGCAGGACCTCCGTTGGTTAAAATGGCTACTAATGAGATTTCTTCTGATGAAGAATTAGGAGGAGCTGAAATGCACAGTAAAGTTTCTGGAGTATCAGATTATTTAGCTGAAAGTGAAATTGATGCTTTTAGAATAGCTCGAGAAATAATAGAGTATTTAGACTGTGGTAAACCACATTTTATTCCAGAAAATAATTTTATTTCTCCAAAATTTTCAGCTGAGGAATTATTAGGTATCGTTCCATTTAATCCCAAAATACCCTTTGACGTTAGAGAGCTAATTATAAGAATTATTGACAACTCTGATTTTTCAGAATTTAAAAAAGAATATGGGAATACCATGGTAACAGGTTGGGCGAAAATCCACGGTTACCCATTAGGAATAATAGCTAATAATGGTGTAATATTTTCAGAATCCGCTAATAAAGCAACTCAATTTATTCAATTATCAAATAAAAATAATGTCCCTATTCTTTTTATAAATAATACAACAGGTTTTATGGTTGGTAAAAAATATGAAGAAGGTGGTATCATCAAAAGTGGAGCTAATTTGATTAACGCTGTTTCAAATAGTGAAGTTCCTCATCTAACATTAATGGTTGGGTCTTCATATGGAGCTGGTAATTATGGCATGAATGGAAGATCATATGACCCAAGGTTTCTTTTTACTTATCCAAATGCCAAGTCTGGTGTTATGGGATCAGAACAATTAGCAGGTGTAATGGAAATTATTAAAATTCAATCTGCTAAATCCTATGGAAAAAAAATTAATTATAAAGAATTAGAAAAAGAAAAAGAAGAACTTATAAAAAAAATGAGTGAAAAAGAAACCGCTTGGTTTTCCACATCAGAGATGTGGGATGATGGAGTTATAGATCCTAGGCAAACTAGAAATTATATAGGTTTTTCTTTAGCCGTTGTTTATAACCAGCCTATTAAAGGAACTTCTAATTATGGTGTTTTTAGAATGTGATGAAAAATAAAATAAATTCAATATTAATAGCAAATAGAGGGGAAATTGCCTCTAGAATAATAAAAACCTGTCAGCAAATGGGAATAACATCCATTGCTGTTTATTCCGATATTGACAAATCATCTAATTACGTTATAAAAGCTGATCAAGCTTATTATCTTGGAGGAAATCAACTTAGTGAATCATATCTGAACATTGATAAAATCATTTCGATTGCAAAAAAAGTAAAAGTAGATGCTATTCATCCTGGATATGGTTTTTTATCTGAAAATGTTCATTTCGCAAAACTTTGTGAAAAAGAAAAAATAATTTTTATTGGACCAAATATCCAATCAATGGAGTTGATGTCTTCAAAATCAGAAGCAAGAAAATATTTAAAAAAAATTGGTGTTGAAATGGTCCCTGGTTATGCTGGTGATAAAAAAGATTTAAAAACATATCTAAAAGAGGCTAAAAGAATTGGTTATCCTTTAATAATTAAAGCATCATTAGGTGGAGGAGGGAAAGGTATGAGAATTGTTAAAAAAGAATCTGATTTTAAAGAATTATTAAACCAAGCTCAAAGAGAATCAAAAAATGCTTTTGGAGATGACAAAATTTTAATTGAAAAATATATTGCTGATGGTAGGCATATTGAAATTCAATTACTTGGTGATAAACACCAAAACCTTATTCATCTTTATGAAAGAGAATGCACTATTCAAAGAAGGTATCAAAAAATAATTGAAGAAAGTCCCTCTCCTGCTATAAATAATTCTATAAGAAAAGCTATGTGTGATTCAGCACTTTCAATTGGAAAGTCACTCAACTATGATAGTCTTGGTACCGTTGAATATATTTATGATAATAAAACTAAAAAATTCTACTTTTTAGAAGTAAATACAAGACTTCAAGTAGAACATCCTGTAACAGAAGAGCTAATTAAACTAGATTTAGTTAAACTTCAAATTGAAGTTGCTTTAGGGGAAAAACTTTCTTTAACTCAAAATGAAATTAAACCACTTGGCCACTCCCTTGAATTAAGGATATATGCTGAAGATCCAAAAAATAACTTTAACCCTTCATCAGGAAGTATTGAAAAATTTATTTGTCCAGATAGAGATAATGTTAGAATTGAAACTAATTTAAATAATAAATCATTAATTCCAATTCATTACGATCCTCTATTGGCTAAAATTATAACATGCTGTGAATCTAGAGAGAAAAGTATTAATAAAATGAATCATTTCTTATCAGAAATGGTAATCCTTGGGATTGATCACAATCAAGATTTCCTTAAAAAGATTTTATCTCAAAAAGATTTTATAGAGGGAAATTATAATACACATTATGTGCAAAATAATTTAGAATCTCTAAACTCTGATAAAAAAGATTCTTTATCTCCTTTTTTAATTTGTGCATCCCTTTATGATTGGGAAATCAGAAATAAAAAAAGAACACTACTTAAAGGTATACCTTCTGGATGGAGAAATAATTTTTTTGAAAGTCAAAAATCATCCTATATATTATCAAATAATGATGAAATTCAGTGTAAGTATAAATTTTTGTCTTCAAATAATTTTGATTTCAAAATACTAGATAATAATTATAAAGTTGAATTAATTGATTCTTCTAAAGAATTAATAATAGTTGAAATAGATAATGAGATTTTTAAATTTCACATAATAGAAAAGAAAAACAGACTGTTTATAAAAAATAGTAAACTTGGTAATTTTAAACTTTTAAAAAAGGAACAATATCCTATTGCTAATTCATCTATTAATGAATCTCGTTATTTTGCTCCAATTCCTTCCTTAATTATAAGCGTTCTTGTTAAAAAGAATCAAAAAATAAAAAAGAATGATCCTCTTATTGTTATAAGTTCAATGAAAATGGAAAGCACAATTATAGCATTGAAAGATGGGAAAGTTGAATCAATTTTAGTTAAAGAGAATCAAAGTGTAGATGCATCAACTGAATTAATTAAAATTATCTAGATGAATTATTATTCTAAAGATCAAATTAAAAGTATTCTTAAAGAAAATTTTGAATTTATAAAATTCAGTCTTAAAAATCATATAATTACTATTACACTTAATAGAGCCCATAAAAAAAATGCCATACATCCTCAAACCCTAAATGAACTTGCTTTTGTACTTCAAT
>CAYUZY010000063.1:0-2678 GCA_964448645.1 uncultured Flavobacteriaceae bacterium | reverse complement strand
ATTTTCTATGAAAAAAATATTAGGGTTATATTAATAGAATCTTCAGGAAGTGTTTTTTGCTCTGGAGCAGATTTAGACGCAATGATGGGTAATGCTGCAAAGCATAATTCTTCAATTCCAAATTCAAAAAAGGAAATTCTATTAGGTCAAATACTAACTGAAGTTCATAAACCTATAATTTCAAAAGTTGAAGGAAGTGTATATGCTGGTGGTTATATTTATTTAGCCTGTAGTACATATGTTATTGCATGTGATCATCTTGAGTTTTCTTTACCAGAAGTAAAAAGAGGCATTTTTCCTATGCAAGTAATGGGACTATTAATGAGAGTGATGATACCAAGAAATATAATTGACTGGTGTATTAGAGGTTATAGTTTAAGTGCTAAAAAAGCAAAAAAATGGGGTTTGATTTCTGAAGTCGTTCCTAAAAATAAAATAGATCAAGAAGTACAAAATTGGGTAAAAAATATTATAGAAAATAGTCCTAAAGCAATTTCATTAGGATTAGAAGCTTTTGAAAAACTAATTGATCAAGAAAAAAATCAAAAATACTTGGCTAAAATGTTAGATAAAGTTTTAGAAAGCGATGATGCAAAAGAAGGGATTACTGCTTATAAAGAGAAAAGAAAGCCTAACTGGAAAAAGTAATAATTATTTCATCTACCCTTATAAAATTTTTATATAGATATAAATAAGTTAATTGTATCAAAATTTTATTTACTTTAATTTTTTGTAAAGACTGATGTTTAAATTATGCTTAAATCATTATTTTATCACTTTATAAGAAACTACCTAAAATTATATGGTTACATATATTTTAGAGATATAAAAATTTATGGGAGAGAAAATATACCTAAAAACGGAGGTTTACTATTTTCTCCTAATCATCAATCAGCATTTATAGACCCGGTACTTGTTGCATCATATAACTCTGGAAAAATTTTATCATTAACAAGAAGTGATGTTTTTGGAGGTCCTTTGCATTGGTTCTTAGATGCTATGGAGATGATACCTGTATATAGATTAAGAAATGGTTATAGTAATCTAAAAAAAAATGAGGAAATTTTTGATAAGTGTTATGAAGTACTTGGTAAAGGTAAAAAAGTACAGATGTTTTCAGAGGGAGGCCTTCATACAGAATATTATCTTAAAAGAATTTCAAGAGGAAGTAGCAGACTTGTATATAATGCTCAAAAAAAATATCCTAAACAGGATATTTACATTATTCCCGTAGGAATTAATTATGGACATCATGAAAAACCAAGATGTTCTGTTCAATTAGTTTTTGGCAAATCCATTAAAGTTAAAGACTATATAGATAAAACTAATCTTGAATCTGAAAATATTAATAATATCCGAGATTCCTTACAAATAGAAATGGAAAACTGTTTGTGGTTACCAAAAAAAGAAGATGATTATGATATAAAGAAAAGTTTAATTGATAAAAAAACAACAAAAATGTCATTTTCAAAAATTAAAACTTTATTAAAAGAAAATCATAAAAACCATAATAATTTAAAAAAATCCCATTTCATTAAAAACATTATAATTAACATTCTTACAATCCCTAATATCATCCCTATTATAATTTCAAGAAAAATACTAAATCTTATAAAGGATAAAGATTTTATAGGGTCTATGAAATATGGATGCGGAGCAATTATTTTTCCAATATGGTGGATTATAAGTGGTTTAATATTGGTTTATTTCTTTAGTATAACAATATGTCTTATATACATTATTTGTTCAGTCTTTTCAATTATTATAAGACAAAACTTATTATTATAATTTTATTATAATTTTATCTTATATTCAAGTCTATAATACATTATTATTTAATATTAAAAATAAATATTATAATATTTAATTATTAATAATATAATAATTATAAGAAATATTTATATTAATCAATTATAATCTTGTTTGTACATTAGCATTATGGATGATTTGTTAATTATTGGTGCTGGCCCGATTGGTATAGCTTGTGGTATTGAAGCAAAAAAAAATAATTTAAAATATACCATTATTGATAAAGGGTGTCTTGTGAACTCTTTATACAATTATCCTCTTAATATGACTTTTTTTTCAACTTCTGATCGTCTTGAAATAGGAGAAATACCTTTTATATCAAATAATTCTAAACCTAGCAGATTAGAAGCTTTAGAATATTACAGAAGAGTTTGTAGTCATTGGAAATTAAACATAAAACTTTATGAAAAGGTATTATCTATAACAAAAGAAAAAAAATTCAAAATTATTACTGAAAAATCAAACTATAAAACCAAAAATATAGTTATTGCAACTGGGTTCTATGATATTCCCTTTTTATTAAATATTCCTGGAGAGAATTTAGAAAAGGTTTATCATTATTATTCTGAACCTCATCCATTTTACGGAATGAATTTAGCCATTGTTGGTTCGGCAAACTCAGCTGTAGATGCAGCCCTTGAAACTTATAGAAAAGGGGCTAAATCAGTCACAATGATAATTAGAGAAAGTGAAATTGGAGATAATGTTAAATACTGGGTTCGCCCGGACATTATAAATAGAATAAAAGAGGGGAATATCCCTGCCTTTTTTAATTCTGAAATAATTGAAAAAAAAGAAAAAAATATAATTATTAAAACAAAAAATAAAAAGAAGGAAATTAAAAATGATTTTGTTCTTGCAATGACAGG
>CAYUZY010000062.1:0-11921 GCA_964448645.1 uncultured Flavobacteriaceae bacterium | reverse complement strand
AAAGGAGCTGCTTTTTTGAGAGGTTTTAGAGCCGTTTATTTAGGAGTCTTCTTTAACGTTATGATTATGGCAACAGTATGTTTGGCTGGAATTAAAATAGGGAGTGTAATGTTAGGATTATCTCCTATACAAACTCTTTTAATTGCCTCTACAGTAACAGTTTTTTATAGCTCTCTTGGTGGTTTAAAAGGAGTTATATTAACTGATTTTTTTCAATTTACTTTAGCTATGGTTGCTACTTTTTGGGCAGCAGCAGTAATTGTTAATTTGCCAGAGATTGGTGGATTAGGAGAACTTATTTCTCACCCTGATATTATTCCAAAATTAGATTTAATCCCTGATATTTCTAATAGAGAAATGTTTTTAGTTGTGTTTTTATTGCCTATCGCTGTTCAATGGTGGAGCGTTTGGTATCCAGGAGCTGAACCTGGAGGAGGTGGTTATGTTGCCCAAAGGATGCTTTCAGCTAAAAATGAAAATCATGCAGTTTGGGCCACTTTACTTTTTAATTTTATGCATTACGCTGTTAGACCATGGCCATGGATTTTAATTGCTTTAGCATCTTTAATTGTATTTCCAAATCTTGATGATTTACAGTTGGCTTTTCCAGAAATTGACAGTAGTATTATTGGACATGATTTGGCTTATCCAGCAATGATGACTTTATTACCATCAGGTCTTTTAGGTCTTCTTTTAGCTTCTTTAGCTGCGGCTTTTATGTCTACAATTGCTTCACATTTAAATTGGGGCTCCTCTTATGTTGTTAATGATTTTTATAGAAGATTTTTTGAACCAAATGCTTCAGAAAAAAAATTAGTTTTACTAGGTCGAATTACAACGGTTTTGTTAATGTTGTTTTCCTGTCTCTTAGCTCTTTTATTAAGTAATGCTTTACAAGCATTTGCTATTTTATTGCAAATTGGAGCAGGGACTGGATTACTTTTTATACTTAGATGGTTTTGGCATCGAATTAATATTTATAGTGAAATTTCTGCTATGATTATTTCTTTTCTTGTGGCTTTATATCTACAAATTATTCATCCAAGAATAGGTTTTGATCCTATATCTGTAGAAGGTCAATTGATTATCGGAGTTTCAATTACAACACTTTCTTGGATTTTAATAACTTATTTGACTCCTGAAGAAGATAAGGAAGTATTAAGGAATTTTTATAAAAAAATTCAACCAGGAGGAAGAGGTTGGAAAAAAGTAGTAGATGAAGCTAAAGATGAAGGAATAGCTTTAAAAGGGAAGAAAGAATCTTGGGATGTTCCTACTGGAATTTTATGTATGATTTTAGGATGTTTTTTTGTTTATAGTATCCTTTTTTCAATAGGATATTTTCTTTATTCAGAATATATTTTTGCTATAATATTGTTGACAGTATCAATTATTTCATTAATACTTCTACAAAAAGCTTGGAAGAGATTAAGAATGAATTAACCAATTATAATTCCAGCAATTGAAGCTGATATTAATGATACAATTGTTCCTGCAAGCATTGCTTTTAAACCTAGCTGAGTAAGCATTTTTCTTCTTTTTGGAGCTATTATTCCAATGCCCCCAATTTGGATTCCAATTGAAGCAAAATTTGCAAAACCACAAAGCATATAAGTTGCCATAATCACAGATTTTTGGTAAGTAAAATGAATATTACTATTGATATTTTTTAGATCAACAAGTTGAGTATATCCTACGAATTCACTTGCTACAAGTTTAATTCCTAATAGTTGACCCATAATTGTAATGTCTTCTTTAGCAATTCCAATTAACCACATAAGGGGTGCAAACAAATATCCTAGTAAAAATTCAATGGAAAAGCAATCATAGATTGTATTATTTTCAATCCAAGAATTAATTCCGAAAAGATTTCCAACACCTGATAACCCACCATTAATCATTGCTATTAGAGCTAAAAAAACTAAAAGCATTGCCCCTACATTTACAGCTATCTTAATTCCTTCGCTAGTTCCTGCTGAAATTGATGATAAAAAATTATCTCCAATACTTACATTAGAAACATCAATTTCTGAAACAATTTTTTCAGTTTGTGGATAAATAATTTTAGAGATCACAATAGCCCCAGGAGCAGCCATAACTGAAGCGGCTAGTAAGCTTTTAGCAAATTCTAATTTTAGAACAGGATCATCTCCTCCTAAAAAGCCAATATAAGCTCCAAGAACACTTCCCGCTACTGTGGCCATTCCCCCAACCATTACCAGAAACATTTCTGATCGATTCATCTTATTTAGGTAACCTTTTATAAGTAATGGGGCTTCAGTTTGTCCTAAAAAAATATTGCCTGCAACTGAAAGACTTTCAGACCCTGAGATGTTAAGAAGTTTAGTTAAAACCACAGCTAAGAATTTTACTATTTTTTGAATTATATTGAAATAATATAAAATTGAAGTTAAAGCAGAAAAAAATATGATAATTGGTAAGGCTTGAAAAACGAAAATAAAACCATATTTTGAAGTATCAGCCAGTTCTCCAAAAAGCATTTCAATTCCTGATCCAGTATATTCTAAAAGTTTTACAAAAAAAACGCCAATGGTTTCAAAGATTATTTTTATAAAACTAATTTTTAAAACGCTAATAGCAATTAAAATTTGAAATGAAAGGCCAATAAAAACGGTTTTCCACTGTATCTTACTCTTATTGTTACTTAGTAAATAAGCAAATAAAAGAAGAATAAGAATTCCAGAAAGTCCTCTAAAAAAAGATTCTAATGAGATACCGCTATTAGGAATTAAGTCCATTTATATTAATTGTTTTTTTTCTTTTCTTTGATAATTTTTTTTGCTTTAACAAGAGCTTTAATTAAATTACTTTTAGTTTCAATATATTCAATTAGATTTTTAACCTTTTCTTCATTTTTATTTTTTTCATATAATTTTTGTTTTTCTTCAGCAATTGTTTCTTTAATATCTTTGTATGTTTTTACAATAAAAGCAATAATTATAAAAACAGCAGCAATTAAAACAACAGTTTCTTCTAGGTCATTTAAATACATAAGCTTATTAAGAGCTAAAATTAATTTTAATAAGTTAAGTTTTTTTGATCATTTTTTTTTATTCTCAATTATATTTTGTTGGAATATATCATTTAGTCAACAAAAATCAACAACTTCGACTATTACCTTATCAGAAGTAGTTATAAATTCTTTAAAAAATATCACAAATTATAGTTTGACCCCATTTTCTGTAACAAAAATTAATTTTGGAAACCAACAACAACTTAAACAACAAAATTCTTTTAATGAATATTTAAATAATATACCTAGTATTTTTGCTTTAAACGCAAATAATTTTGCACAAGATTTAAGGGTTTCTATAAGAGGATTTGGTTCTAGGGCTGCTTTTGGAATACGTGGAATAAAAATAATTGTGGATGGTATCCCTGAGACAACTCCTGATGGCCAAGGTCAAATTGACAATCTACCATTATCATTAATAGACAAAATTGAAGTTATAAGAGGTCCCTCATCTAGTATTTATGGTAATGCCTCTGGAGGGGTAATTTTTATATCTACATTAGATAGTTTAAAAGGAGGTTCGCCTCGGTTTAGGTCAACCATTGGTTCTTATGGAATGAAAATGTTTTCTTTTGATGTCCAATTGAGAGGAAAAAAGACTTTAGCTCTTTTACATCAAAATTTTTTAAAAACTAATGGGTTTAGAGACCATAGTAAACTTAGCCAAAGAATCTTTAATTTGAAGGTTAGACATAAATTTTCACAAAAAATAAAACTTGATTGGCAATTAAATTTAACCAATAGTCCTTTGGCCCAAGATCCTGGTAGTTTAAATATTGAATCTGTAAAAAACGAAAGAACATCATATAGACAAAGAAATAAAGAATATGATTCTGGTGAAAAAATTAATCATTTTAAGACAGCCTTGAATTTAAAAACCAGCATAAGAAATGGTATGTTTTTTAATAATTATATTTTTTATTCTCACAGAGATTTTAATGGAAAGCTTCCCTTTAAAAATGGAGGGATTATAGATTTACAGAGAAATTATTACGGCTTTGGAACTAGTTTAGATTTTAGTAAAGAAATAAATCAATTTAAACACAAAGCTAAATTTGGAATAGAATATTTATCACAAGAAGATCAGCGAGACAGATATGAAAACAACTTTAGCGAAAAAGGTTTAATCACTTTTTCTCAATTAGAGTTTTTTAAGAATTTTGGCATATATCTTTTATCAAATTTAAATTATAAAAAGTTATTTTTTCAGTCAGGATTGCGGTATGATAATCAAAATATTAGGACTGATAAGATTGGTAATGAAATTAATTATAATTCTATTAATCCTAGTCTTGGAATTAGTTATTTAATAGGTAAAAAAAATAGAATTTTTTTAAATTTTTCAACAAGTTTTGAATCACCTTCATTAAGTGAACTTTCCTCTAACCCTTCAGGAGAAGAAGGTCTTAATAAAGAATTAAATCCTTCAAAAGCAAAAAATTATGAAATTGGCTGGAAGTTTTTTGGAACTAATATTATTGTTGAAACAACCTTGTTTTATATTAAGTCTTCAAATGAATTATTGCCCTATGAATTAGAAGAATTTCCTGGGAGGTCCTTTTATAGAAATGCAGGTTCAACTAATCGAACTGGAGTTGAAATGTCTTATAAAAGGTCTTGGAAAAAATTTAATATGATTAGATCATTAAGTTATGCAAAATATATTTTTGATGATTATATAAAAAAAGGAGAAGATTTAAGTGGAAAAAATATTCCAGGGATTCCTAGTATCACAAGAAATTTTGAATTGAATTATGAAAATAATGGATGGAAGGTTCAATTTAGTTATAATAACATTGGAAAATTTTATGCGGAAGATGAAAATAAAGTTAAGATTGATTCTTATAGTATTTTTAATTTTCAATCAAGTAAAACTTTTTATAATAGTTGGGGAGAAATAGTGATTTCTGGAGGAGTAAAAAATATTTTGAATAAAGAGTATTATGATAACATTCGAATTAATGCTTTTGGAGGGAGATATTATGAAGCTGCACCTGGAAGAAATTTTTTTACTAGTTTAATAGTTAAATTATAACTCAAGTGAATAAGTTTAGGATATATCTTTTATTATTTTCTTTAATTTTTTATCAAATTATTAATGGTCAAAAAAGTTCTTTAAGATTAAATGTTATTGGAACTATTCAAGATGGAGGATCTCCTCATATTGGGTGTGAAAAAAAATGTTGTAAGTTTTTATCTCAAGAAAAAAAAAATCAAAGATTAATAACTTCTTTGGCCTTAGTCGATATAGATTATGATGACCTCTTTTTATTTGAAGCAACTCCAGATATTGAAGAACAGATTAGATCATTAAATAATAATTTTAAAAAAGAATTAAATCTTAAAGGAATTTTTTTAACGCATGCACATATAGGTCATTATTCTGGTTTAATGTATTTAGGAAAAGAGGCTTTAGGGGCCAAAAGAGTAGATGTTTTTACTATGAAGAGAATGTTTGATTTTTTAAAAAATAATGGGCCTTGGTCTCAGCTAGTAAATGAGAAAAATATTGTTTTAAATAAAATTATTGAAAACAAGAATATTGTTTTAAATAATAATTTATCTGTAATTCCAATTTTAGTTCCTCATAGAGATGAATTTTCTGAAACAGTTGGGTATTATATTAAAGGTAGAAAGAAAACAGCTTTATTTTTACCTGATATTGATAAGTGGGACAAATGGAATATGTCACTTGTTGAAGTTTTGAAGAAGGTGGATTATGCTTTTATTGATGCAACTTTTTATGATAACAAAGAAATAAATAATAGGGATATTTCAGAAATTCCACATCCTTTTGTAATAGAAACAATGAGTTTATTAAAAGATTTATCTATTTCAGAAAGAAAGAAAGTTTATTTAATCCATATGAATCATACTAACCCCCTTTTAGACTTTTCAACTAAAGAATATAAAAAAGTAATAAATTTTGGCTTTAATATTGCAGAGATTGGAATGAGTTTTTGTTTGTAAACAGAAAATAGAATTATGAAAATTTACATTCTTATACCTTTTTTTCTTTTTAATATCTTTTTTTCTTTTTCTCAGAAATACAACAAAAGAATTGAAAGAAAAATAAAAAAAATTGAAGCTTTGAATGGGGCGCATATTGCTATAAGTCTTATGGATTTAAATACTGGAAAAAAGTTTATTGCTAAGGATGAAAACAAGTATATGAATCCCGCTTCAAATATTAAACTATTAACTTTTTTAGCTTCTATTAATACTTTTGATAGTATTCCTTCTGTTGAATATTATATTGAAAACGATACGATTTTAAATTTTAAATCTACAGGCTTTCCATTATTACTTCATCCTTTCTATTCAGATAAATCTCTTATTAAATTTTTTGAAAATAAGGATAAACTAGTTTATCATAATTCAAAAGAGACGATATCAAGATATGGTCCGGGCTGGTCATGGGATGATTATAACTATTATTTCTCTTCGGAGATTAGTGCGTTTCCGATTTATGGAAATGTTATTTCAATTTATAAAGATTCTTTAGATTCAAAAATTAAAGTATTCCCAAATTTTTTTGAAAATAAATTAAAGGTAATTTATGATAAAGAAGAGCCTTTAATAAAAAGAGTTGAAGAAAAAAACATTTTTAAAGTAAATGAGAATAAGTGGAATATAAATGACACCATACAAAGACCATTTATCACTTCAGATTCAGTATTTATTAATTTGTTATCTAAAGCATTAAAGAAAAAGATTAAGATGAAAGATGAAAAGGATTCAATTTTTAATTGGAAGACTTTATATACTAAATATAGTGAAGACCTTTATAAAGCCCTGCTTCAGGATAGTGATAATTTAATAGCTGAATCTTTATTATTAATGATTAGTAAAAACAAATTTAATAGCTTTAATAGTAATCAAGCAATTGATTTTTTTAAAAAAAAGTGGGACAATTTCTTGCCTGACACTTTGATATGGGCTGATGGATCAGGAGTGTCTAGATATAATCTGATCACCTCAAGAAATCTTATTTCTCTTTTAAACCAGATCCACAAAAAAATTGGATGGAAAGGAATTAATAAATTATTTCCAGCTGGAGGAATTTCAGGAACCATAAAAGATTATTATAAATCAAAAAAAGAACCTTATGTTTTCGCAAAGACAGGAACCTTAAGAAACAATCATAATTTATCAGGATTTTTAATTGGTAAATCAAAAAAGAGATATGTTTTTTCTATTATGATAAATCATCATAAAAGTTCTAATACAGATGTAAGAAACGCAATTGGAGAAATGCTATTCTATCTTAGAAAAAAACTTTAATTATTGTTTTGTAGGGTTTTAGCTACTTTTTCAGTTTCATCTAAAACTCTAAGTAAATTTCCACTCCAAATTTTGCTTATTTCACTTTCGGAGTATCCTCTTTTTACTAGTTCAAGAGTTACATTAAAGGTCTCAGAAGCATCTTGCCAACCCTTAATTCCTCCTCCTCCATCAAAATCGGAACTTATCCCTACATGATCAATACCGATTAGATTTTTAATATAATCTATGTGATCCACAAAATCTGAAACATCAACGGGTGGATTTAATTTTGGATTTTCAAGATGCGCCTGATGCTTTATTTTATTTATAAACTCATCTAAGGCCACAACTTGAACTACTCCTCCATTTTCTTTAACCCATTTAAGTTGCTCGTCATCTAGATTTCTAGGATGATCACTAAGATTTCTAGCAGAAGAATGGGAGGCAATTACAGGTGCTTTTGTTTGTTGAATCATTTGCCGAATAGCTTCTTTTGAGGGGTGTGAAATATCTACCATAATACCATAATAGTTCATTTTTTCAATGACCTGTTTCCCAAGCTGGCTAATACCATTATGTAAACTAGTGTTATCAAATTCACCTGTATTAGAATCTGAAAATTGATTATGACCATTGTGAGCTAGAGACATATATCTAGCTCCCATATCATAGAATTTTTTCACGTTAGCTGTGTCAAGACCAAGAGGGAATGCATTTTCTATACCAATCATAGCCACTTTTTTTCCTTTTTCTATTATTTGTTTTAACTCTTTTGAGGATCTGGCCATTTCAATTTGATCTGGAGCATATAAATAAACTAACCTATTTATAGCATTAAATTTTGATAAAGCATTTTCTTTAGCTTTTAAATAACCCTTATCATCTAAAGGCCCCTGCTGGGTATATACAATTAACCAAGAAACATCTAGTCCTCCCTTAATCATTTTAGGAAGATTTACCTGATTTTTAGTGTCTATAGAATAGTTATAAGTACTCTTAAAGTTTTTGACATCAATATCATTGTGAGTATCTAGGGTTATTACTCTTTCATGAATTTCCTTAGCTTTATTAATTAAATCATTGTTTGAGTTATTTACACAGCTAATTATTATAAAGAAGTTTATTAATATAAAAAGGGGTTTCATAAATATTTTTTTATTCAATTTAACAAACCTTATTTATATAGGCCCTAAATTTAAATGAAAAGTCAATAAACATTATAAAGACAGGGGTTTGGCATAGTCTTTGCACTATGTATTTTGCATTTTAAGTGTAAATGCGCTTTAAAGTGTTGATTTTCCTAGGATTTTTGACATTTTTTAACTAATTAAAACTTAAAAGGCAAACAAATATTAATTTAATTAAATTTTTATCAAATGAAAAAATGTTTATTAAGTATTTTGGCTGGAGCACTTTTAATAGTGAGCTGTCAAAATTATGATGATCAGTTTGATGACTTAAATAGCCAGATTACGGCTCTTGCTTCGCAAGTTGCTGGGTTGTCTAAGGTTCAGTCTGATCTTACAGCGCTTCAAGGTACTGTTTCTTCACTTTCGGGGTCTATTGCCTCTACAGTGGATTCAGCTCTTGCAAGTGGACTAGCTGGAATTAACGAAACGGTTGCTACGCTGGAAGCTCAGATAGATGGAATTGCTTCATCTGAAGAGGTTCAGGCTATTCAATCGGATGTTGATGCAGCTCAAACGGATTTAACAGAACTGTTGAATAACAGTAATGTTTATCAAGGAGACCTTACCATTTCAACACCTAGTCAGTTAAGTGCAGCTTTGGCTTTCGGAACTAAACTTAACATTGTTAATGGTAATGTATATATTACTCATGAAACTACAATGGATGCTGATTCTATTCAAACGGTTGTTGACAGAATTAACACGGTAGTTAAGGATTTTAGTTATTTATCTCAATCTTCTTCAATAAAAGAAGTTACATTTTCTACTATAACAGGTGTTGCTTCTTTGACTGCTAAAGGAGTTGGATACCAGTTTCCTAATTTGGAATCTGCAACTAATGTATATCTAAATGATGGTTATAAAAGTAAAGTAAGAGTTATCGCTTTTGATAAGTTAACTAGTGTTACAACATTAAATACTAGAAGCTCAGCAGGAGCAGATACAGCTGGTACTATTGCTTTTAATAAAGCTACTAATTTACATCTTACTGCTTTAAAAAGGTACCCTGGTGCATCTCTTACGTTAAGAGTTGATGAGGGAGGTACTATTAAGATAGATGCTTTAGATAACGTTGATGCTTTAGGTAAGAAAACTGCTTTAGCTTTAACTATTGAAGGTCCATCTTCTGTTAATTATACTAAGTTTACTAAGGGAACTATTACTCTTAAAAATGTAGCTACAGCTACTGTAGACAATAATACAACAGGATTTGTTCTTGATGAAGGAGTAGTATCATTTACTTCTAATTCAGTTGTTTCTTTAAATGTGTCTGCTGCAAGTGATCTTGAAACACTAGATATTACTGGTGTGAAAAATGCTGCTGCAACTCCTGTTGCTCCTGCAATTGCTTTTGCTAGCGCTACTGACCTTACCAATTTAACTTTAAAAGGAGCTTTTGCTTCTGTTAGTGCGACTGGTTGTGGAAATTTAACGAATGTTACTATTTCTGCTGCTGTTACAGCTGGTGTTACTTTATCAACAAACACAGATTTAACTACAGTTACTTTAACAGGTAGTTCTATGACTGGATTAACATTTGCTGGTAATACAGATATGGAAAACTTAACTGTTGACACTACATGGACAGATGGAACTCTTTCTGTTACAGATAACACGTCTTTAATTTCATTGACATGTTCTTCTGATAATCTTGAGAATCTTACTGTTACAGGTAATGATGATATGACTACTGTTAATTTTACTGGTGTTACAAAAGGAGGATCTACTGGTAGTCCATCTGTTGCGATTTATGACAATGATTTAAATGCTAGTGCGGTTGATACTATTGAAGACCCTGCTGTTACTGATTTTGGTGCTACTGATGGAGGTTCTTTTACTTCTGCTTCAGGAATGGACACTTTAAAGACTTATTTAACAGCTATTTCTGCTGATGCTGATACAACTGCTCATGTTTTCTGGGATAATATGGAGTCATTTACTGATGAAGCTTCTGCTGAATCAACTGATAAGTTGTTTATTTTAGCTGATGGTGTTAATGCACAAACTAACGCGGCGTATATTACTATTTTAAGACAACTTCCTAATACTGCTGCTGCTGGAAGTGGTGCTACAAAAGCTAAAAAGGCTTGGGTTATTGATGGTGTTTCTGCTGGTAACCTTACAAGATTAGTAAATAATAGTACTGAAATTTTTGCTGGAGGAGCTGGCGAAACTTATACTGCTAATACAGGAATTAATATGCTTGCATTATCTGGAAATCAAACACTAGATTTAGCTAGTATAATTAATACTGCTCACGGAACAAGAGCTACAGCTACTGAAGCAACTCTTACTGCTAGTGCAGGAGGAAATTGGTCAACTACTGTAACAATTGAGACATTGAGTGCTACATTAGGTGCTTCTGGAACTGTAACAGGTGAAAGATATACTACTAGTGCTGCAAGAACTGCTGCTAGTTCTGCTGTAACTATTGCAGGTTATAATATTACTAACTTCATGGATTCTGACGATTATGTTACTTTAACTGTTGGTTCAAACAGTGTAACTGCAACTGGTCAAGGAACTGGAGTTTTAGCTCAAGCTGTTGCAACTGCATGGCAAGCTAAGTATGGTGTTGCTGGTACAGCTTCATCTTCTTCTAATGCTACTGTAACTGCTTCTGATGCTGGTGTAATTACTGTTAGAGGTTATGACCACTCTGGTGGTGCTGGTACAACAGTTGCTATGAGTGTTACTGCTAGTGGAACTGTTGGAACAGGTAATGCTGCAGAGGGTGTAGAATATACAATTGGAGCTACAAGATCAGCTGCTGATAATGATTTAACATCTACAGCTATTATTGTAATGTTAGAATCAAATGTTGCTGGAACTGTGCTTAATAAGCTTGTTGGAGCTGCTCTTACAAGTTCTGCAACAGTTGCTGAATTAACTACATCAGCTCTTGCAAATAGCGTTGGTGCTGGTGAGAAAACTGCATGGAGAGCTGCCCATGAGGATGCTCCTGATGCTAGAAATGCTGAGGATGCTGTAGCTGGTGGTGCTGCAACTGACGTTAAGAAAACTAGAGTTGCTTGGCTTTAATTAATTATATAATTGTTTCTTAAAAGTTTTAAGAATTAATTATTAAGTTTAAAACCCCCTATTTTATAGGGGGTTTTTTTATTTTTACAATTAATATAAATCGCTCTATATTTTGAACAATACTAATACATTTATTAATCAATTGGTATTTAAAATACTTGTTGTAATTAGTATTGGGATATATTTTATTCCAAACTTGGGAGCTCATGATAGGATTGGCCCTCAATGGCTTGTGCTTAGTATTATTAATCTTATTATATTTTTTTATTTGGTGTATGTAAGAAAAACTATTTCATTTTTAAACCAATTATTTTCAAATAGAATCATTATTTTTTATTGCCTTTTCTTGATTTTCTCTTTTATTTCAATTATAAAATCTGAAAATTTAC
>CAYUZY010000061.1:0-12303 GCA_964448645.1 uncultured Flavobacteriaceae bacterium | reverse complement strand
AAACTCCGCATAATAAAGGAATTAATAATTCTTTTCTAACTATAATAGCTATTACTGAAATTAATGCTCCAATAGTCAAACTACCAGTATCTCCCATAAAAACAGATGCTGGATAAGTATTATGCCATAAAAATCCAATTAAAGAACCTAAAAATGCAGCAATAAAAATTGAAATTTCTCCAATATCTGGTATATACATTATATTCAAGTAATCTGCAAATTTTATATTCCCAGAAACCCAAGCAAAGATTCCCAATGTAAAAACTATTATTGCCGAAGTTCCAGCAGCTAATCCATCAATACCATCTGTCAAATTAGCACCATTAGAAACAGCAGAAATTATAAAAATTATTATAGGAATAAATATGATCCAAACTAATTTAGGATTTGTAACACCAAAGGTTTCTAAGATGGAATTATAATTAAACTCATTGTTTTTTACAAAAGGGATTGTTGTAACCATTGCTTTATTATTTTTATCTATAAAAATCATTTTTCCTGTATAATTATTTTGTTTAATTATTTTGTTTAACCTTGTCTTAACTTTAATATCATCATTAAAATACATTGTACATCCTACAAATATTCCAAGTATAATTTGGCCTATAATTTTAAATTTCCCTTTTAAACCGCTTTTTTTGTTTTTAAATATTTTAATATAATCATCTATTAATCCAATAATACCAGTCCATAGAGTTGTGATAATCAAAAGAATTATATATATATTATCAATTCTGGCAAGAAGAAATACTGGTATTAAAATACCTGAAATTATTATAATTCCTCCCATGGATGGTGTCCCTTCTTTTTCTTTTTGACCTATTAAACCTAAATCACGAATCGATTCTCCAACCTGTTTTTCCTTTAAAAAATTGATAATATATTTGCCAAAAATTAAGGTAAATAACAAAGAAATCAATATTGCAAAAGCAGATCTAAAAGAGAGGAATTGAAACAAACTTGCTCCAGGTAATTGAAATTCATTTTCTAAATATTCAAATAAATAATAAAGCATATATTTTAAAAATATTTTTTTACAATTTCATAATCATCAAAAGGCTTTTTCTTACCTTTAATTTCTTGATAATTTTCATGACCTTTCCCGGCAATTAAAACAATATCACCTGGTTGAGAAATTCTTTCTGATGCCATAATAGCCTCCTCTCTATCTGTCACTTTAATTATTTTTTTGTAATCAATAGGAGAAACTCCTTTAACCATATCTTCAATGATTTTCTTTGGATTTTCATTCCTTGGATTGTCTGAGGTTAATATAACTTTATCACTTAAAAGAGCAGCTTTTTTACCAATTATAGGTCTTTTTTCTCTATCTCTGTTACCTCCACAACCTACTACAGTAATTATATTTTCGTTTTTAGTTCTTATTTCATTAATTGTATTTAAAACATTTTCTAAAGCAATTGGAGTATGAGCATAATCAATAATTACTTTGGCACTTTTTTTAGAATTAAAAATTTGAAACCTACCATTTACATTATTTATTTTGCTGATCTTTTTTAATACAGAAATGGTTTCTAATTCTAGAATTTTTGAAACAGCAATTACAGTTAATATATTTAATGCATTGAATCTTCCAACCAATTTTGTCCAAAATTCATTATTTTCAAAAATCAAAAGCATTCCAGAAAATAAATTCTCCGAAACTTTCAAATTAAAATCAGCATGTTTTTTTATAGACAAAGTATATTTTTTAGCCTTTGTATTTTGTAACATAAAAAGACCATTTTTATCATCAATATTTGTTAATGCAAAAGCATCTCTTGATAAATTATCAAAAAAAGACTTTTTTGTATCTCTGTAATTTTTAAAATTTTTATGATAATCTAAATGATCATGACTAATATTTGTAAAAACTGCACCATAAAACTCTAAACCAGAAGTTCTGTTCTGACTTATTCCATGAGAAGATACTTCCATAAAACAATAAGACACACCTTCATCTATCATTGATTTTAAAAATGAATTTATTGTAATTGGATCAGGAGTTGTATGATTTGTATTAAAGACTTTGTTATTGTAATTAATAGAAATAGTTGAAATTAATCCTACAGAAAGATTATGATCTTTAAATAACTTATATAGTAATGTTGTAGAGGTTGTTTTACCATTTGTTCCCGTAATGCCTACTAGTTTCATCTTTGAAGAAGGGTTGTCATAAAAATTTGAAGAAATTATGCCAAGAGCCATCTCTACATTCTCAACAATTACATATACTATTGTTTTATCAATTTTAATCGGGATACTATCACATAATACTGCAATTGCACCTTTTTTTATAGATTCATTTATATAATCAAATCCATTATAAACCTCTCCCTTTATAGCAAAAAAGATTGAGTTTTTTTTAATTTCACGAGAATCATAACTCAAATTTTCAATTGAAATATTTGTGTTTCCGTAAATAGAATTAATGGAAACTTTATACAATAACTTTTGTAAATTCTTCAAAATAAATTTATTATTAATTCAATTCTATTATCAACAAAAGATCCTGCTTTTATTGACTGATTTACTACTCTTCCTGTTCCTGAAACCTTATAATTAATTCCTTTTTGTTTTAAAACTCTTTCAGCAACATTCCCTGACATACCAAATAAATCGGGAATTTTTATCTTTTTGTTATCATTAAACAATGAAGCTTTTAAATCGGATTCTTTTATCTTTATTATTTTAGGAGTGTCATTAAATATTTTTTTTGCTATACTCCTAAATACTGGAGCTGCTACAGTTGAACCATAATATCCTTTATTTTTATTTGGTTTATGAATTACAACAATACAAGAGTATTTTGGTTTTTCTTCTGGAAAATATCCAACAAAACTAGATATATATTGAATGTCATTTGAAGTATAATTAGTTTGACATGTTCCTGTTTTTCCTGCCATTTTAAGATTTTTGTCTTTAATTCTATATGCAGTTCCCCATTTTTTATCTACTACATTAAAAAGCATTTTTTTTACTTTTACTAAAGTAGATTTTGAACATATAGACGGATTTAATATTTCGGTTTCAAAAACTTTTGTTGGTTTATTTCCAAGGTTACTAATTTGCTTAATAAATTTCGGTTTAACCATTACACCATTATTAGCTACAGCATTATAAAAAGCTAGCACTTGGAGAGGAGTAAGAGATACCCCGTACCCAAAAGCCATCCATGGTAAAGTTAATCCGTTCCAATTCTTATCAGTTGGATATGGAATTATAGGCAATCCTTCCCCTTTTATTGGTAGATTTAACGGTTTGTTTAAATCCATATTATAAAGTCTATCAATATATTTTTTAGGATTATTTTTATAATTTTCATAAACTAATTTTACTAGACCAGTATTTGAAGAAACCTCAAAGGCTTTTGAACTTGTAATAACTCCATAACCTCCTTTTTTGGAATCTTTAACTTTATATTCTCCAAAAAATTCTAAAATTCCATTTCCAGTATCTACTTTAGTATTTTCATCTATTAAATTATCTTCAAGAAGTGAAATCATAGACATTAATTTAAATGTTGATCCTGGCTCATGAGATTCTCCAATTGCATAATTTAATTTTTCATAATATTTCCCATTACTAGTTCTTCCTAAATTTACTATTGCTTTAATTTCTCCACTAAATACTTCCATAACAACAGCCAAACCATGCTCAGCCTCAAACTCTTCCAATTGACCTAATAAAGCATTATGTGAAATATCTTGAATGTTTGTGTCTATAGTTGAATAAACATCATATCCTTCAGTAGGCTCTTTCTCATTTATATAATTTATTGGTTTCCATTGTCCATTAGCTATTTTTTGTTTTAAACGATATCCTTTTTCTCCCTTTAAATATTGAGAAAATGCTCCTTCAAGACCTACTCTAAAATAGGAGCCAGTAACACCTTTTTTTTCATATCCAATAGTTCTCTCAGCTATTTTACCTAAAGGTTGTTCTCTAACTAATTTTTGTTCAACAATAAAACCCCCTTTGTATGAATTAAGGTTAAATATTGGAAATTTTTTTATTCTCATATACTGAGAATAATTTAAATTTTTTGCAACTAGCATATAACGATTATTGTTTTTTCTAGCTAACTCAATTTTTTTTTGAACTTCTAATCTAGAAACTTCTAAAAAAGATGAAATTGAGTCAATTAATGATGTTTTATGAATCTTAAAATCTTGATCTTTTATAAGTGTTGCATCCCACCTAATTTCATAACTAGGAATTGATGTTGCTAATATTTTATTATCTGAAGAATAAATATTACCTCTACTTGGCTCTAAAACAACATTTTTTATTATGTTGGACTTTGCTATTTCTTTATATTTTTCTCCTTCATTTAATTGTAAATAAACCAATTTAAATATCAAAAGAAATGAAAACAAAACCATTCCAAATATTATAAAATAAAACCTTGTCATGATATTGGTTTTTCTCATTTCAACATTATTTACTTTGAACAATTATTTTAATAGGCGGGTTTGAACTTGGTCTTATCCCTTTTATACTTAACTTTTTAACAACATTAGTCTCTTTTTTCAAATCCATTAAATAAGTTTTATTTTCAATAAACTGACTTTTTAAAGCTTTAATTTTGGAATTTAGACTTGCTATCAAAAAAATTTTTTTATCAGCGCTATGTCCACTTGATATCATTGCTAATGCAAGAACCGAAATAAATAAAATCATTCTCCAATTTCTAAATGAATCCCTTTTAATTAAAAATTCTATATTCAATATTGATATAAGATTTTTCATAACTTTTCTGCTATTCTTAATTTAGCACTTCGACTTCTTCTATTTATTTTTATTTCATCAATTGAAGGAACTATAATTCTACCTATACCTTTTAAAGGTTTAATTATATTACCATAAAAATCTTTTTTTGGAATTCCTTCAAAATTTCCATATTTCATATACCTTTTAACAATTCTATCTTCAAGAGAATGATATGAAATACAAACTAACCTTCCTCCTGGAATTAAAATTTCTGATGATTTTTTTAAAAATGTTTTTATTTCATTTAACTCATTATTAACTTCTATCCTAATAGCTTGAAAAACCTTCGATAAAATTTTATTTTTATTCTTATCATTATAAAGTTTACTAATAGCCGTTTTTAGTTGAAATGTAGTCTCAATTAAACGTTCTTTTCTTTTGCTTATAATTACATTAGAAAATATATTAGCTTTTTTTAATTCTCCATAATTCAAAAAAATAGAAGCTAATTTCTTCTCTGAATAATTATTAATAATAAAATAAGCATCCAAAGATTGATTTTGATTCATTCTCATATCTAATCTAGAATTACTTTTTATTGAAAATCCTCTTGATTTTGTATCAATTTGATGCGACGAAACTCCAAAATCTGCTAAAACACCATTAATTTTATCAATACTATAAAATTTCAAATACTGTTTTATACTACTAAAATTATTATTAATTAAAATAAACCTTGAGTCATTTATGGTGTTTACTTTAGAATCATTATCTTGATCAAAAGCAAATAATTTTCCCCTTAACCCAAGCTTGTTTAATATTGACAATGAGTGCCCTCCTCCTCCAAATGTAGCATCCACATATAACCCTTCTGGATTTATAGAAAGAGCCTTTATTGCTTCTTTTTTTAATACAGGTTTATGATACATTTTCATCTTTATTACCCATTACTTCTTCAGCTAAACTTCCAAAATCAATTGTAGCTTCATCTATTGCCTTTTCATAATTATTCTTATCCCATATTTCAAGAATATTAACAGTAGAGCTTATAACTATTTCCTTTTTAATGTCAACATAACCAATAAGGGTTTTAGGAATAAGTAACCTACCTGAAGAGTCAATTTTTATTTTACGAACTCCTGCAGTAAATCTCCTAATAAAATCATTGTTCTTTTTATTAAAGCGGTTTAAACTATTTACCTTTTCCATAAGATCGTTCCATTCATCAATCGGATATAGTTCTAGACAATTATTAAAAACGGCTCTCTTTATTACAAAACCTTTAGGAATAATTGGATTAAGTTGTTTTTTTATTGCAACTGGTATCATTATCCTTCCTTTAGAATCAAGCTTACATTCATAAGAGCCTATAAAATGATGCATTAAACAATTTTTATATATCAAATATAAAATATTAATACCACATTTTACCACATTTTACCACATTGTTGATAAGTTTTTACATTTAATTTTCTATTCAAAAGTATTAGCATGAATTAAAACAACTAAAATTGAAATGGCTATATTTACAAAGGTGTTATAGTCATAATTATGAATAAAACTGTAATTAAAGAAAATAAATATCGATATATAGAATCTGGAGAAGGCCAAGAAATCATTATTCTTCATGGATTAATGGGCGGACTAAGTAATTTTAAAACAGTTTATGATTTTTTTCCATCTAAAGGCTATAAAGTTATAATACCTGAACTTCCGATTTATTCAATGCCTATTTCAGACACTACACTTAAATCATTATCTGAATTCTTATATGAATTTATTGCTTTCAAAGGATTAAAAAATATTATTTTACTTGGAAATTCTATGGGAGGTCATATAGGTTTATTATTTGCAAAAAATTATCCTAAATTATTAAAAGGCTTAATTCTAACTGGCAGTTCGGGACTCTATGAAAATAATATGGGAGATAAATATCCAAATAGAGAAAATTATAATTGGATAAAATCAAAAACTGAAGATGTTTTTTTTAATTCTAAAATTGCTACAAAAGAATTGATTGATGAAGTTTTTGACACTGTTAATGATAGAGATAAACTAATCAGAACATTAGCACTTGCAAAAAGTGCTATAAGGCATAATATGGCAAATGATCTACCAAAAATGAAGACACCTACTGCTATAATTTGGGGAAATCAAGATACTGTAACTCCTCCAGAAGTTGCAGAAGAATTCAATAAATTACTTCCTAATTCCAGCCTTTTTTGGATTGACAAATGTGGCCACGTTCCAATGATGGAACATCCTCAAAAATTTAACAAAATTATGCACAATTGGTTGGTTAATCTGATTAATTAGTTATTATGATAATTAGATCAGCAGAATTTGTTGTAAGTAACTCTAATGTTTCAAAATGTCCAAATTATTCAATTCCAGAATATGCATTTATTGGTAGATCAAATGTTGGCAAATCTAGTCTCATTAATTGTTTGTGTAATAAAAAAAAACTAGCTAAAACTTCTTCAAAACCTGGAAAAACTCAATTAGTAAATCATTTTTTAATTAACAATAATTGGTTTATAGTAGACCTTCCTGGATATGGATACGCCTCTACATCTAAAAAAAACAAAAGAGAGTTTCAAAAATTGGTCTCTGAATACTTTAAAAAAAGAAAACAATTAATAAATGCTTACCTTCTTATTGACATAAGACACAAAGTCCAAGAAATTGATTTAACTTTTATTAAATGGTTAATTAATAATTATGTTTCTTTTTCAATAGTATTCACAAAATCTGATAAAATATCTCAAAGTAATATTAAAAAAAATGTAGATGAATATAAAAAATCTCTTTTAAAATTTTCTCTAAAATCGCTGCCTCCTATTTATATCACTTCATCTCACAAAAAAAAGGGGGTTAAAAATATTTTAACCGAAATTGAAGTATTAAATAAAAATCTAAAAAAATAAATATTTATTTATTAATGACTTTTAATTTTTCACCAAAATATTTACAAAAATCCCTTAAGGACTGAGTCATTTTTTCATCTTTTGTTGCATTATAAAAACTATCGCTCATTGACAATAAAGTTTGATAAAAAAACATTTGCATCTGATCAATTGGCATATTTTTTACCCATAGATCCATTTTTAAAGTCTCTTGGACATCACTATCCCAAAAAGACATAAGTAAAGCTTTGCATTCCTTTTTATTAACCCCGCCATCAGGAGCCGACCAAAACATTTCTTCAGGAATTTTATTTTCATCTAAAGTTACTTCAATATTAATATTTGATTTTTTCATTTAAATTATAATTTAGGTTTATAACCAGATTTAACAAATAATTCTTCACTAGGTTTTAATATTAAATCCTCAATTCTTGTTTCTGGATTTTTTTTCATAAACGATCTAACTATTTGCCATCCAATCCATCTTCCTATTCTACCTGGAGATTGATTGTCAATCTGTAAATAGAATTTAGAAAAAGGTGAATGATCTAAAAATCTTCTTACTAGTTTGCTGTCAGTATTATAAAGCAATTCCCTTTCAATAAAATATTTCCATATGTAAAGTTCATTTTCTTGAGCCCAAGTCAAATCTTGTTTTGAATATCCAATTGTAATAGTATCATTTTTATTAGGCAATAATTTTTCCTTTAAATAAAGCTTTTTGCCATAGTATATAATTTGAGACAGAAAAGTTCTTTCCTTTGGGTAATTTATTTTACTGTTTAAAAATTTATCTGCTATATGAGAGGATAAAAATGATATATCCATATCATATTTTATATAACTAGGAATCCCATTGTAAACCTCATGGTTTTTTCCTAAATAAGTATCAAGAGATATAAGGATTAATGAATCCGAGTAAATAATTTTAGATTGATAATCAACATTATTAATTAATGTAACTATTTTAGGAATTTTTATTTTAGGGAAATAATATTTTAAATGTTTGAAAAGTTGATTTACCTCATTTTCTATAAAATCAAAGCTTTTAAATTTTTTTTCAATAGCATTTTTTAAAATAAGTTGTAAAGAATCTTTTCTTCGATTAACCCAAACTATATCATCAAACTTTTCTGGGAATAAATAATAATAATCTTTTTTTAAATCTTTTAACTTAAATGAATCTATATTATAAAATTTTTTATCAAACCTATCAAAAGAAACATTAATTGGAATTAAATTAATTTCATCTTTAGTATTATCTTTTTTACATTGAATATTTAAAAAAACAAAAAATAAAATGTTTGAAAAAATTATAAAATGTTTTAAACTCATAACTAAATCAATAAAAAATTTTGTTCATAACCTCAAATAATTAATTTTAACACAAATTTACACTCATTAAGTCTATTAAGCATGAAATCTCCAAAAAAAGTAATTGATCATATTGTCAGTTGGTTAATTGACTATTGTAATAAATCAAAAATGAATGGATTTGTTATAGGTGTTTCAGGAGGTATTGATTCTGCAGTTGTATCAACTCTATGTGCTTTAACAAAAAAGAATGTTTTATGTTTAGACATGTCAATTCATCAAAATAAAAATGAAAAAAAAAGGTCTAGTGATCATATAAATTGGCTTGAAAAGAATTTTTCTAATGTAAATCATTATAATATTTCATTATCAGAAGTTTTTGATTTATTTAAAAATAAGATGCCTCTTATAAAAAGTGAAAATGAAAAACAACTGCTATCCCTAGCTAATTCAAGAGCTCGCCTAAGAATGACAACTTTATATTATTTTGCTTCATTAAATGATTATCTTGTAGCTGGAACCGGAAACAAAGTTGAAGATTTTGGAGTTGGGTTTTTTACAAAATACGGTGATGGAGGAGTTGATATCAGTCCAATAGCTGATTTAATAAAAACAGAAGTTTATAAATTAGCGAAAGATCTTAAAATAATAAAATCAATTCAAAAAGCAGCTCCTACAGATGGACTGTGGCCTGATAACAGAACAGATGAAGATCAATTTGGCGTAACATATAAAGAACTTGAGTGGGCTATGAAAATATCTGAAAAAAAAGTTAAAGAAAAGACTTTTTCAAAAAGACAAAAATTAGTGTTAAAAATCTACAAAAGATATAATAAAAATAATTTTCATAAAATGACTTCAATTCCAGTTTGTAAAATCCCTTTGAATATATTATAATAATGATTAATATATTATTTATTGACCCTCATCCAGTAGTCCAAAAAGGATTTAAATATTTTTTTAAAAATAATAATGATTTAAGAGTTCATAAAACAATTGGATCTCTTCAAGAACTATCTAAATTATCTTCATCACTAAATAAAATAGATATAATTATTTCTGAAATTGAACTTAAAGATGGTAATATTGAAGATTTAATTAAAAAAATAAATAAAAAAGTTCCAATAATAATTTTCACCTCAAAACCTTATTCAAACGATATAAATAAATTTATTAAAAAAGGTGTTTCAGAATACCTTTTAAAAACCTCTAAAAAAAAACTTATTATCAATTCAATAAATAATGTTTACAAAAAATCCATTGGAACCAAATTCATAAACTTGAATTATCTAAAATTAAACAGAAATAAAACTACACTTTCTAAAAGAGAAATAGAGGTTTTAAAACACTTAATTGATGGTAAACGAAATATTGAAATTTCGAAAATACTTAAAATAAATCAGAAAACAGTTAATACATATAAAACAAGAGTTTATAATAAGACTAGAGCTATTAACACAATAGATTTATATAAATTTGCTAATGAATCTAAATTATTTTAAATAACTCTATTTAATTTTTTTGATAAAAGCTTTTTTAAATTTTGATAATTAATAATATCTGATAGAAAATCAGGATTTTTTAATATACCCTTTTCTCCTTTTGAATTAATAACTAAACTTTTAATCTTTTGATCTATCAAATTTTTTCTTAAAGACAAAATAGTCTCACTAACTAGTTGACCTACCAAACTTTTTTTATCCTTAACAAAAACATTTCTTCTATCCCAATTATGAAGCTCATAAATTTCATCAGACAATAAAAGATCTGAAACTATTTGTGATAATTCCGGTTTAAGATTTCTAATTAATTTATCTATAATAACTTTTCCTTCTGTCTGATAAAATTCAATTAAAATATTATATAATTCTTGATATAAAGGATTAATTAACTCTATTTCATCTTGTTGTAAATCAAGAAAAACTTTTTCATAAACTTTACTTTTTACAATTTTAGACTCTTCAATTACTTGTCCATTATTTCCTTGTAACAAAAAAATCTCGTCAAAAAGAGCTTCTTCCCCTCCATAATGAAGCAAAATGTAAACTATTTGTTTTTCTAAAGAAGCTATTTCTAAATCAGGTTTTCCTATACTCGAAATTTTTTCAACAAGCTCTAATGGCTTTTCAAAATTTTTCTTTTTATTATTTTTATATTGACTTTTATTTTTTTCTTGTTCTATTGTGTTAAACAAAACTTCTTCAGAAACGTTCATTAATTCTGAACACTTTTTGACAAAAATTTCTTGCTGAATTAAGTCAGGAATTTTTGAAATACTTATAACAATATCTTTAATTACTAAAGATTTTTTTACAGGATCATCTATTGAATCCTTAAGCAATAAATTAGTTTTAAATTGAATAAAGTCTGTTGAATTTTGATCAAAATATTTTAAAATTTCTGATTTAACTTTTCCTTTAACAAAACTATCAGGATCTTCTCCGTCAGGAAAAGCTAAAATTTTTACATTAATTCCTTGTTCTAAAAACAAATCTACTCCTCTTAAGGCAGCTCTTAATCCTGCTTCATCAGAATCAAATAATAATGTAACATTCTTTGTTAACCTTTTAATTATTAGTATTTGCTCTATACTTAAGGCAGTTCCTGATGATGAAACGACATTTTCAATCCCAGATTGATGCATTTGAATTACATCAGTATATCCTTCTACTAAATAACAAAGATCTTTGCTAGCAATAGCCTTTTTGCCTTCATAAATTCCATACAAAACTTTACTCTTAATATAGATAAGACTCTCTGGAGAATTAATGTATTTTGCTGTTTTAGAAATATTTGATAAAATTCTTCCTCCAAAACCTTGAACCCTTCCAGCTATACTCCTTATAGGAAAAATCATTCTTCCCCTGAATCTATCAATTGTATCTTTAGTATTATTAATAACAAGTCCAGATTTTTCGATATTTTCTTTTAAATAACCAGATTTTATTGCTGATTTATAAAATGAGTTTTTTAAATCTAAAGAATATCCAATAACAAATTTTTCAATTATTACATTCGAAAAACCTCTTTCTTTTAAATATGATAATCCTATGGAAACACCTTCTTCTTGTTTAAACAAGTTCTCTTTAAAAAAGTTCATTGCATATTGACTAATCAAAAACAAAGATTCTTTTTCATTAGCTTTTTCTTTTTCTTCTTCAGATTCTTGAGTTTCTTGAATTATAATATTATATTTTTTTGCTAAAAACCTTAACGCATCTGGATAACTAAAATGCTCATGTTCCATCAAAAAAGCCACTATGTTACCACCTTTCCCACTACTAAAGTCTTTCCAAATTTGCTTAACTGGAGAAACCATAAAACTTGGAGTTTTTTCATTTGTAAAAGGACTCAAACCTTTATAGTTAGA
>CAYUZY010000060.1:11429-12399 GCA_964448645.1 uncultured Flavobacteriaceae bacterium | reverse complement strand
TAATAGCATCATTATAAGTTTCAGAATTACTAATTCCAAAACCAATTAATTGAGGTGTTTTTAAGTTTAATGAAGATATTTTTTTAAAATAGTTTAACTGAGAATTTTTAATTGAACCTTTTGCTCCAGTTATACTAGAATTACTTACCATATATATAAAACCTTTTGAAATTTCATCAATGAATTTGATTCTTTTTTCACTTGTTTGAGGGGTAATTAAAAACATGTTATGTAAATCATATTTTTCAAAAGTATTTTGATATTTATCTCGAAATACATCAATAGGAAGGTCTGGAATTATTAAGCCATCGATTCCAACTTTACTTGAATTTTTGCAAAACTTTTCGACTCCATATTGAAGTATTGGATTAAAGTATCCCATAATAATTAGAGGAATATTGATTTCATTTCTAACATTTTTTAGTTGATTAAATAATTTCTCACTGGTCATCCCATTATTTAGAGCAATTTTTGAACTATCTTGAATAGTTGGACCATCCGCAAGCGGATCACTAAAAGGAAGTCCAATTTCAATTATATCTACACCAACTTTTTGTAATTTTTTTAAAATTGGAATTGTGTCATTAAGATTAGGATATCCAGCTGTAAAATATATAGAAATTAATTTTTCTTTTTTTAAAAATATTTTGTCAATTCGATTCATTATATTTTAAAATAGTTAATGTAAGTATCTAAATCTTTGTCTCCTCTCCCAGAACAATTAAAAATCAAAATGTCATTTGGCTTAAATTTCATAGTATCTAAAACTGAAAATGCATGTGCAGTTTCAATTGCAGGTATTATACCTTCCATTTGAGATAAAATAAGGCCCCAATTCATAGCTTCATTATCTGTTACAGAAACGAACTTTGCTCGTTTTGAACGGTATAGATTAGCATGCATTGGACCAATTCCAGGATAATCTAATCCTGCAGAAATTGAATGTGCTAAGCTTACTTGGCCATGAGGG
>CAYUZY010000060.1:10985-11419 GCA_964448645.1 uncultured Flavobacteriaceae bacterium | reverse complement strand
GCAGAAATTGAATAAGGCTCAGTAATTTGACCATCACTATTTTGCATAAGCAAAGTTTTACTTCCATGTATAATACCCTCTTTTCCAAGTATTGAAGTTGCCGCACTTTCACCTGTTCTGATTCCTTTTCCAGCTGCTTCAACTGAGATAATATTTACATTTTTATTTTCTAAATAATTATAATATAACCCTGCAGCATTACTTCCTCCACCTACACATGCAATTAAATAATCTGGATAATCTCTATTTTCTGTATTTAAAAGTTGTGTTCTAATTTCATCACTAATTACTGATTGAAATCTTGCAACCATATCTGGGTATGGATGAGGACCAACAACGGATCCAATTATATAATGAGTGTCTACTGGATTATTTATCCAATCTCTTATTGCTTCATTTGTTGCATCTTTTAAAGTTCTACTTCCAGATTTTGC
>CAYUZY010000060.1:0-10975 GCA_964448645.1 uncultured Flavobacteriaceae bacterium | reverse complement strand
ACATTTTCATTCTAGCAACATTTGGAGCTTGTCTTTTAATGTCAACTTCTCCCATATAAATAACACATTTAACACCCATAAGAGCACAAACAGTTGCAGTTGCAACTCCGTGTTGTCCAGCTCCAGTTTCAGCGATAATTCTATTTTTTCCTAATCTTTTTGCTAAAAGTATTTGTCCAATAGTATTATTTATTTTGTGAGCTCCTGTATGGCATAAATCCTCACTTTTTAAATAAATTTTGGTATTATATTTATTAGAAAGCCTTTCAGCAAAATATAGAGGTGTAGGTCGTCCAACATATTTTTTAAGTAGTAAATTAAAATCTTTTTTGAATTTAGTTTCAGATATGATTTTTAAATAATTTTCTCTTAACTCATTTATGTTTGGATATAACATTTCAGGAATATATGCTCCTCCAAAATCACCATAATATCCATTTTTGTCTATATTATATTTCATTAAAATAATTTTAATTTAAATTTCTTTAAAAGTTCAATATTTTTATTTCCAGGGCTTATTTCAAATTTACTATTTACATCAATAGCATGAATGGGAAGATCTGATTTTATAATTTCTTTAATTTCAGAAATATCGTTTAGACCTATACCTCCACTTAAAATAAAAGGTTTAGAAAAAGTATACTTTTTAAGTAATTTCCAATCAAATTTATAACTATTTCCACCTGGCAATTTACCTTTAGTATCAAACAAAAAATAATCACAAATATCTTCATATTTTTTAAGTCTATTAAAATTAAAATCCTTATCTATCGAAAAAGATTTTATGCATTCAATTCCAAGAGTCTTAATTTTTTCACAAACTATAGGACTCTCATTTCCGTGAAGTTGTATTAGATCAAGTTTGTGAATGTTTATTTGTTTTTTTATTTCATTAAATGATTCATTAACAAAAATTCCAGTTAATTTTATTTTCTTATTAATTACAGGAATTTTTTTATTAAAATATCTGGGAGATTTTTTCCAAAAAATGAAACCCAAGTAATCAGGATTTAATTTTGAAGCTTCAATAATATTTTCAGAAATCAACATTCCACAAATTTTTAATTTCATGTTTTAATGTTTTTAATAAAATTTTTTAATTCAATGCCTGGGGACTTAGATTTCATAAAGTTTTCTCCAATTAAAAACCCTTTAAACCCATATGATTTGAGTTTCTCAATGTCTTTAATTGATTTTATTCCACTTTCAGAAATTTTTAAATAGTTATCAGGAATTTTACTAGATAATTTTTTACTTATATCTAAGCTTACATCAAAAGTTTTTAAGTTTCTATTGTTAACACCTATAAAATCAACATTTTTATTAAGTGATTTATTAAGGTCTTCTTTGTTGTGAACTTCAATTAAAACTTCTAAATCTAAATTTTTGGCAATTGATGAAAACTCAATTATTTCCTTTTTGCTAAGGATAGATGCAATTAATAAAATAATATCGGCTCCGAAAGCTTTTGATTCATGAATTTGGTATTTGTCAATTATAAATTCTTTTCTTAGAAGAGGGAGATTTGAATTACTCCTAGCTTGAATTAAATCTTCTAGTGAACCTCCAAAGTATTTATTGTCGGTTAAAATAGACATTCCACATGCATTGTTTTTTTCATAACTTTTTGCAACATCATAAACAGATAAGCTTGAATTTATATTGTTTTTTGATGGAGATCTTCTTTTAAATTCAGCTATAATCCCTGTATTGCTTGATTTTAGATTTGATTTCAATGATATACTATTTCTTTTGTAAAGGGGATGCTTTTTAATGAAATTCAAGGAAAATATTTCTTTTTTGTTATTAACCTCAATTTTTTTGTCCTTTACTATTATATCAAGAATATTATTCATTTGTTTGATATTTCAACTAATTTTTCAAAAGCTTTTTTAGCTTTTCCAGAATTTAAAGATTCCTTTGCTTTTTCAAAACCTTCTTTTGGAGATAAATTTTCAACTGTACAAATTGCCATACCAGCATTGGCACAGACAACATTGTTTTGTGCAGAACTTCCTTTTCCACTTAGTACATTTAAAAATATATTTGCTGATGATTTAATATTATTTCCTCCTATTATTTGATTTGATTTTAATTTATTTACACCAAAGTCAATAGGGTTTATTAATAGTTCTTTATTTTTTTGAATCACTTTTGTTTGATTGGTTAGAGAAATCTCATCATAGCCATCTAAAGAGTAAAGTATCGTATAAATTTGATTTGCTTTTTGAAATAAATAACCATAAAGTCTAGCTATTTCTAAATTAAATACTCCAGTTAATTGATATTTTGGAGAAGAGGGATTTACAAGAGGACCTAAAATATTGAAAAAAGTTTTTAAACCCAATTCTTTTCTAATTGGTGCAACATTTTTCATTGCAGGGTGGAATAATGGAGCATGTAAAAAACAAATTCCAGATTTTTCAATTGATTTTTTTATAAAACTTTCATTATTTGAAAATTTTACACCAAGAAATTCAAGAACATTGCTAGAACCACAGCCAGATGAAACGCCATAATTTCCGTGTTTTGATACTTTTATTCCAGAACCAGCAACTATAAAAGATGATAGGGTTGATATGTTAAAAGTGTCTTTTCCGTCTCCTCCAGTTCCACAAAGATCTATTGTTTGGTAATCAGATAAATCTACTGAGATACATAATTCAAGTAGAGCTTGTCGAAACCCTTCTAATTCATTTAAGCTAATTGAACGCATCATGTATATAGTTAAAAATGAAGATATAAGACTATGATTATGTTTACCTTTAGCAATTTCGATTAGAATTTCATAGGCTTCATTTTTATTAAGTTGCTCGTATTGAATTAATCTATTTAAAATGCTTTTCATAAGAGTTAACTTTTAATCCAGTTACTTAATATCTTTTTTCCAAAAGGAGTTAAAATGGATTCGGGATGAAATTGAACTCCTCTTATATTATATTTTTTGTGTCTAATTGACATAATCTGATTATTGTTATCAACAGAAGTTATTTCTAAACAATTAGGCACAGATTTGTCTATTATCCATGAGTGATATCTTCCAACAACAAAACTTTTTGGAAGATCTTCAAATAAAAGATCATTTGTTAAAACATTTAATTTAGTATCAACACCATGATAAACTTTATCAAGATTAATTAGACTAGCACCAAAAACCTCTCCAATAGCTTGATGGCCTAAACAAACTCCTAAAATTTTGTGAGTCGATTTATATTTTTCTATTGTAGATTTCATCAGACCAGCTTCATCAGGAATACCAGGACCTGGAGATAAAACAATATGATTAAAATTTTTTATTTCATTTATATTGAATTCATCATTTCTCTTTACAATTGTTTTACAGTTTAATTCATGAAAATAATGTGCCAAATTGTATGTAAAAGAATCGTAATTATCAATTATAAAAATTTTTTCCATAATTATTTTATAATTTTTCTGCAAAAATTAAAGCTTTATTTAAAGCACCTAATTTGTTATAAACCTCTTGTAATTCATTTTCAGGAATGGAATCTGCTACAATTCCAGCTCCAGCTTGGTAATATAAATTCTTGTCTTTACTTAAAAAAGATCTAATTATAATTGCATGATTGAAATTTCCATAAAAGTCCATATAACCTACAGCTCCACCATAAAAGTTTCTGGCTGTTTTTTCATATAAATCAATTAATTCTAAAGCTTTATGTTTTGGTGCACCACTAAGTGTTCCTGCAGGAAATGTATCTGCAATTATTTGAAATGTTTTAGAGTTTTTATTTATTTCTCCAGTTACTTTAGAAACTAAGTGAATTACATGAGAGAAAAATTGTATTTCTCTGTTTTTTTCTACTACTACATTGGTTCCATTTCTGCTTAAATCATTTCTTGCTAAATCAACCAACATAACATGTTCACTATTCTCTTTTGGGTCTTTTGAAAGCTTAATTGCAGTTTCTTTATCCTTTTTGTCATTTCCAGTCCTTTTAAATGTACCAGCAATAGGATGGATTTCAGCTTTTTTATTTTCTATTATTAATTGAGCTTCTGGAGAACTTCCAAAAATTTTAAAATTACCATAGTCAAAAAAGAATAAATATGGTGAAGGATTTATAGATCTTAAAGCTCGGTAAACATTAAATTCATCTCCTGTAAAACTTTGAGAAAATCTTCTTGACAAAACTATTTGAAAGACATCTCCTCTGTAACAATGTTTTTTTCCTTTGTGAACAAAATCTATAAATTCTTTATCTGTAAGATTAGATAATTCTCTACCTCTTTTTTTAAAATCATATTTAGTTATTTTATTTGTTTTTAAAATTTTTTTAATTTGATCTAAATTATCATCATTTTTGAAATTATGCGAAAATATATGAGCTTCATGACTAAAAAGGCTAATAGCAATTATATTTTTGTAAACAGCATAATATATATCGGGAATTTCAAGATTTTTTTTCTTTTTATTCAATTTAATTTTTTCAAAATAGGAAACAGCTTCATGTGCTATATATCCAAAAAGGCCATTAGTAATGAATTTATAATTGTATTTTTTGCAATCAAATTTTTTTGAGAAGGATTCAATTTCCCTTGGAATTTCATCATTATTTAATTTTTTTTTAATGATATTCTCCCCATCTGGATAAGTGATTTTTAAATCGTTATTTTTAATGCTTATTGTTGAAATTGGATTGCAACATATATATGAATAATTATTAGTTCTCCCATCATAATCACTACTTTCAAGTAAAATGCTGTTTGGAAAAATATCTCTAAGTTTAAGATATGCACTAACAGGAGTTAATGTATCGGCTATTATTTTTTTATGGTTTGAATTTAATTTATATTTTTTCATTACTTATAAAAAAAAAAGGCTTGTCGTGAAGACAGGCCCTTTATAAAAGAATTGGTTCACGAATAATTTAAATTATTCTGTTCCACCAATTAATATTGTTACTGAAATGATTCATAGTCTGCAAATATAGCACAAAAATTAATATTTAAAATTTAGAGGAAATTATTATTCAAATTCAAGACTTACTTCTAATTTAATGTCATCATAAATTAATTTATCTCCAAGGTTTTGAAAAAAGTTACCTGATCTAAATTTTACATCATATTTTGTTCTATCAAAAACTAAATTAGATTTAGCTTTTTTTCCATTTAATTCCATTTTAAAAATAACAGGGTGTGATATGCCTTTTATAGTTAAATCACCATTAATTGTTTGAACTCCATTAACTGGATCATTACTTTTTAGGATTTTTAGATAAGCATAATTAAATTTACTAACACTAAAAAAATCATCTGATTTCAGATGACCCTCTAAACTATTTTTTCCTCTTCCAGTTAGGTCTTCTACTCTTAGGCTAGTCATATCTACAATAAAATTTCCAGAAATAATTTTATCTGAAACTTTTCCAGTTCCAGTTAAAATAACTTTTCCTTCTTTAAATTTTAATGATCCATAATGTTGTTTTCCAGTTATTTCATCTCCATACCATTTTACATAACTTTTATCTATTTTTATGGAACGAGATATAGTTTGAGAATAAGTTGTATTTGAAATCAAGAATAAAAATGATACTAAAATGAGTTTGTTCATTATTGTAATTTTTTTAAATTGTTATTGCAATAATATATTATTTTTTAAATATTAAAAAATTGAATTTGAAAAGTTTATATTTTGCATTTAAATTTGAAAGATGAATTTAAATCAAAATGATTGGCTAAAAAACAATCAAGAAGATAGTGAAAGTTTAATAGTTGATGTTAGAACAGAAGAAGAGTATAACCTAGGTCATATTAGAAAATCTATTCTTATAGATATTAATCAACCAAATTTATTTATGGAATCTATTTCTAAACTTGATAAAAGTAAATCATATTATGTTTATTGTAGAACTGGAGTCAGAAGTGAAATGGCATGTAGTTTAATGAATCAAAATGGTCTTATTACATATAATTTAGTTGGAGGGATTGTTGAATGGAAAGGTGAAATTAAAAAAATATAAAATTTTGAAAAGAATAAGATTCTTTTTTGAAAGACACGGTTTTTCTGTTTGTTTAACATTAGCCAATTTTTTAGGAATTAAAGTTAAAAATGTAAGACTGTTCTTTATTTATGCTTCTTTTACAACAATAATTGGAGGCTTTATACTTTATTTGATTGTAGGTTTTTTATTTAAATTGAGAGGGATGTTGTATAGAAAAAGGAGTTCTGTATTTGATCTTTAATTAAGCCTAATAATAAATAAATGTAATCTTTGTCTTTAATAATTTTTTTTTCACTTTCTTTTTTTGATATTGCAATTATTAATATATAATTAAAATGAGCTACAAGATCAAAAAAATCAATTTTATTTTTCTAATATTTTTTTTATTAAATAGTTTTAATTTAAGTGCTAAAGAAAAAGGGTTAGATGATAAGATAAATGAAGCATTTACTCCGATTGCAAATTGGTGGGAAGCTTTAATTTTACATAATTTTCCTGGAACTGAAATACCGACTATAATTTTTCTTTTGGTAGGAGGTGCTTTATTTTTTACTATTTATTTTGGTTTTGTAAATATTAGACACTTTAGTACTGCAATTAATACTGTTAGAGGTAAATATGATTTTTTTGATAAAAAAAAATCAAAAAATAATATTCAAAAATTAAATGATAGTGAAGAAGGAGAGGTAAGTCATTTTCAAGCTTTAGCAACAGCAGTTTCAGGTACTGTAGGTAATGGAAATATTGCGGGGGTTGCTCTTGCAATTGCTGTCGGAGGTCCTGGAGCAACTTTCTGGATGATACTTTGTGGTTTATTAGGAATGTCTACAAAATTTGTTGAATGTACTTTAGGAGTAAAATACAGAGATGTTGGAGAAGATGGAACGGTTTACGGAGGGCCTATGTATTATTTAACAAAAGGTTTAAAGGAAAGAGGTTTTGAAAAAATCGGAAAAATATTAGCTGTAATTTTCGCTTTATTATGTATAGGAGCTTCTTTTGGTGGTGGAAATGCTGCTCAATCAAATCAAGCTGCTATGCAGCTTGTTGGTTCTTTTGGAATGACAGGAGGCAGTGCATGAACAATTATTGGAATTATTATGATGGTTATAGTTGGAATTATAATTATAGGAGGAATTAAAAGAATTGCTTTGGTAACTGAAAAGGTTGTTCCTTTTATGGCTTTAATTTATGTTATGGCTTGTCTTTATATTATTGGAATAAACTTTTCTTTTATAGATGATGCATTCGGTATGATAATAGATCAAGCATTTAATCCTCAAGCAGGTCTAGGAGGATTATTAGGTGTTTTAATTACTGGTTTTAGAAGAGCTGCCTTTTCAAATGAAGCTGGGGCTGGCTCGGCATCAATTGCCCATTCAGCAGTAAAAACGAAATATGCAGCATCTGAAGGTCTGGTTGCTTTACTTGAACCCTTTATTGACACAGTTGTTATTTGTACTATGACTGCTTTGGTTATTATTATTTTTAATGGTGATAATAATGTTTTTGATTATGGAGGAGTTGGTGGAGTTGTAATGATTAATGGTGTTCCTTCTGAAGGTGCTGGAATTACTGCCGCAGCATTTTCTGAATATATTTCTTTTTCAGGACCATTTTTAACTTTAGCAGTTGTTTTATTTGCTTTATCAACAATGATTTCATGGTCATATTATGGTCTTCAATCTTGGATGTATGTTTTTGGAAAAAGTAAAATTTCTGGATTAATATATAAGTTTCTTTTTTTAATTTTTATTGTTATTGGTGCTGCTGGAGATATGTCTTCTGTTTGGGCTTTTTCAGATGCAATGATATTAGCACTAGTTTTTCCCAATATGATAGGCCTTTTATTATTATATCCAAAAGTAAAAGAGGAGTTAAACAATTATATACTAAAAATAGATAGCATAAAATCTCAGAATTAGAATAAAAAATACTTTTTATAAAGTATTTTTTAGAATTATATTTGCGAAATTATTATGATAGATATAGAAATTGATTCTAATTTAAAAATGACTGAAACCGAGAAGATGGTTTATGATTCTGCAATAGATTTTGCTAATCAAGAAATCAAACCTTATTTTATGGATTGGGATGAAAGACAATTTTTTCCTAAAAAAATATTTAATGATGCTGGATCTTTAGGGTTTATGGGGATGTTAATTCCTGTTGAATATGGAGGTGCAGGAATGGGATATCATGAATATGTAGCTATGATAGAAGCTATTTCTTCGGTTGATCCATCAATTGGATTGTCTTTAGCTGCTCATAATTCTTTAAGCGTTAATCATATTTATTTATTTGGAAATGAAAATCAAAGAAATAAATGGCTCCCAAAAATGTGTTCAGGTGAATGGTTAGGAGCTTGGGGTTTGACAGAGCAAAATACGGGTTCTGATGCTAAAAACATGGATACAGTAGCTAAAAAAAATGGTGATAATTGGATAATTAATGGAACTAAAAACTTTATTACTCATGGAAAATCATGTGATATTGCTGTTATTATAGCAAGAAATGGAGCCAAAGCAAAAAGTCATGAAATGACAGCTTTTGTAATAGAAAAAGGAACTGAAGGGTTTAGTTCTGGTAAAGTTGAAAATAAATTGGGAATGAGAGCCTCTGAAACATCTGAAATGGTTTTTGATAATTGCATTGTTCCAGACAGCAATAGACTAGGAGATATTGGAGGTGGATTTATTCAGTCTATGAAAATTTTAGATGGAGGAAGAATATCAATTGCAGCGCTTTCTCTTGGGATAGCAAGAGGTGCTTTTGAAGCAGCCTTAAAATACTCAAAAGAAAGAGAACAATTTGGAAAACCAATTATTAATTTTCAAGGTATATCATTTAAACTCGCAGAAATGGCAACTGAAATTGAAGCTGCTAAATTACTAACTAAAAAAGCTTCTGATTTAATAAATCAAGGAAAGAATGTTACTTCTCAAGGAGCGATGGCAAAATTATTTGCTTCAGAAATGTGTGTTAGAGTTTCAAATGAAGCTGTTCAAATTCATGGAGGCTATGGTTATATAAAAGACTTTCCTGTAGAAAAGTTTTATAGAGATTCAAAATTATGTACTATAGGTGAAGGAACAAGTGAAATTCAAAAAATTGTTATTTCAAGAGATTTATAAAGTAAGATCTTTAATTAAATTAGTTTTTTTATATTTGCCCGAACTTTGAAAAAAAATATTTATGTTAATTATTCCTATAAAAGACGGAGAAAACATTGATAGAGCATTAAAACGTTTTAAAAGAAAGTTTGATAAAACTGGAGCAATGAGAGAACTCAGGTCTAGAAAGGAATTTATTAAACCATCTGTTAAGCATCGCCAAAAGGTTCAAAAAGCTCAGTATGTTCAGAAGCTTTTAGATATTCAAAATCAATAATAAATACTTTTTTTATATTTTTAGTTTGTAAATTTGATTACAAACTTTATTATGTCTATCTCTAAATTTTTAGACTATATATACCTGGAAAAAAAATCTTCCCACCATACTAAAGTTGCATATAATTCAAATTTATTAAGTTTTAAAGATTTTGTAAAAACTAATTTTAGTATTGACTCAATAGAAAAAGTGTCTTATAATGAAATTAGATCATGGATAATAACATTAATAGAGAATGGAAATTCAAATAGAACTGTCAACAGAAAAGTTTCTGTTTTAAGATCATATTATAAATTTTTATTAAAAACGGGTACCATTAAATCCTCACCACTTCAAAATCATAAGGTTTTAAAAACTCCTAAAAATTTAAATGTACCTTTTTCTGAAGATGAAATTAAGTCATTATTTAAAGGGGATCATTTTTTAAATGATTATAGAGGTATTCTTGAAAAAACTATAATTGCAATGTTCTATTTTACAGGAATTAGAAGAATAGAGCTGATTAATTTAAAAGAGAACAATGTTCTAATTGAAGAAGGTATTTTAAAAGTTCATGGAAAAAGAAACAAGGAAAGATTAATTCCAATTTTAGATGAATTATTAGAAATAATTAAAAATTATCTTAAAAAGAAAAATGAAATAATAATTAAAAATTATTCATCAACATTTTTTGTAAATAAAAAAGGGAAAATGTTAACAGAATCTTTTGTTTACAAAACGGTAAATCATTATTTTAGTATAGTATCATCTAAAACAAAAAAAAGCCCTCATATGCTCCGTCATAGCTTTGCAACCCATTTACTTGATAAAGGAGCGGACTTAAATTCAATTAAAGATTTATTAGGGCATTCAAGTTTAGCTGCAACTCAATTATATACTCATACTAGCATGAGTAAAATAAAAGAAATTTATTTTAAAACACATCCAAGAGAAAAAAATTAAAACAAATTAAAAATCTAGATATATGAATATTATTTTCCAATCAATTAATTATAAAGCAGACACTAAACTTAAAAACTTTGCAAAAAAAAAGATCAATAAAATAAACTTATTTTATAAAAGGATTATTAATGTTTTTGTTTCAACTAAAATTGAAAATACATCAAATAGATTAAATAAATATGCTGAAATAAAGATTGGAATTCCAGGAAATAATATAGTAGTAAAAAAAAGATCTACTTCATTTGAAAAAGCAATTAAAATTGCTGTAGTTTCAGCTCAGAGGATTATTAAGAAAAAAAAGAAAAAAATAAAATATTTTTTAAATTATATTTTTAGTATTTTTTTTTTGAATCCACTAAAATTAACACTTAATTTGCAGTCAAAATTTTAAGCCGATGTAGCTCAGCTGGCTAGAGCAGCTGATTTGTAATCAGCAGGTCGTGGGTTCGAGTCCCTCCATCGGCTCAATTAAATAATGAGTGTTTTTATTAAAGGGGAGATACTCAAGCGGCCAACGAGGACAGACTGTAAATCTGTTGGTTTTACCTTCGCAGGTTCGAATCCTGCTCTCCCCACAATTATAACTGTAAACCCCTATAAATATTAGGGGTTTGTTTTTATTTATTTTAGACAAATGAAAAGACTATTAAAATTGAATCCTCAATATCCAATTAGTA
>CAYUZY010000059.1:0-12405 GCA_964448645.1 uncultured Flavobacteriaceae bacterium | reverse complement strand
TTAAAGAATCTATAGGTATTGGGTTTGTATTGGATAGTTTCTAATTTCTACATAACTGTCTTTATGAGAAGAATACCATCTCCAATTACCTTTATCCATTGATTAATTGTTTAGGAGTTTGTTTAAATATCTCATCGTTATCTTCCATTTCAATAAACGAATCTTTTATACCAGATAACATATTCAAGACACTATCCTTATCATTTAAACATTTGAAATAAGTAGGTTTATATCTATCCGTAGTTTCTCCGAAACCGAATATTTTGTTTTTAAACCTGATACATACATAAACATATTCAGGATTATCTCTATTCTCTTTCCAGAATCTTACTTCTTTTACTGAAGTTACTTTCCCATCGATATTCTTATCGATTCGTTGAAGTTTTAAATCATCTCTACTATTTAATAGATTGATTTCTTTCTCAATGACAGTGATTAATTTTTCTCTCATTGGTTTTGATTTGTAATTTCTACTATCAACAGTTTCGATTTCAAATCCCAGTTTTTTACTAAAGGTTTTAATACTCATAATGTGTGTTTTTAAGTGTTATTATTAATTTATACTCTAATATACCACACATTCTATTCTAACTGATAACCAAGAATACTATCAGGATAGAATCAATCTACTAAGTCTGTAAATCGTATTGTTTTATCAAATAAATTCTCTCCACTCGTAACCAAATCGTCTATAGAATCTCTAACTAACATATCTATACAACTTCGAATATCATCTTCACTTAATTTTTTAGGAATACTCATATTTTCATTTAACCACTTATCATTTTTGATATAGTCTTTTACAAAATCATCTTTACCAATATGAATAGGTTTATTCATTCCCTTAAACTTGATATTTACTAACCAATACCGATGAATCTTGTCTTTTATTTTTTTATCATTTTTTGAAATATTAAAAGAAACTGAATAATCAGATTTTAAATTTTTGTTGTTTTTATATATCTCCTCACTTTTTCTTCTATGTTTTTCTTTTTCTTTCTTTTTTTCTTCTATATCAATTTTTAATTCTTCGATTTCCTCATCTATCTCAACCATTTTTTTTCTATGATAATCGTATTTGTAAAGGAATTGTTTTCCTTTACCTGGTATTTTATCCCATAAAGTTTTAGGAATACTTCCGAATTTATGAGGTATTTTACTTCTTCCCATTATCTCCTATTTTTTTCTTCTTATATAACTACATTTCTTACAATAAGAATCAACACCATATTTTCCTCTTTTAGTTTTATAAAATTCCTTTAGAGGTTTTTCTATATCACAATCCTTACAAACTTTATGTGTAACATCATCTTCAATTGAGTTTTCCATCCCAACAATATAATCGTCACCATATTTTTCTAAAATCTCTTTATGTTTCTTTTCTTTGTATTTTTCCTTCTGAAATTCTCTAAAACACACTTTACAATTTTGATATAATCCATCAAAAGATTGTTTATTCTTAAAGTATTCTTCTACAACTAAAAACTCATTACAATCACTACATTTCTTTTGAATTATATCTCCATCTTCATTGAATTTTCTCCTACTTAGATATATTTCCTTTCTCTTATTTGGAAGATTAATTTTACTCATTCTATTCCAATTGTGTTGATTAATTAGAATAAAGATAGAAATTAATTTAATTCGTGAATTATTATTTTGATTGAATCTTGGATTTGTAATCTCGAATCGAAATTAGTATTTGAATAAACCGTCATTGTATCGTTTATCATTTCTTCGAATAATGGTATTATTTTTTTAGAATATAAAACATCATCTTTTAAACTATGATAAACTCTAGTCTCTTGAACGACTGGATATATCTCTCCTTTAAAATAATCTATTGTTACTATAGTATCTCTAATTGGTATCATTCCATTATAAGTGTATAATGATTGAAACGGATTATATAATGGTAGAGAAAAAACAAGATTATCTATTGTATGATTCCATTTACTACTGAAATAAGATGAAACATTATATACATTATTATAAACGTATCTATCAATCATCAAACTACTTTCTATGTTTAAATCAAATCTTGGAGGATAACTTCCACCAAATTCTCTATATACATGATAATATCCATTAGTATCAGGATTCTCCGTATATAACTTTACCCAACAATCTCCATTACAAAATCCCTCAACTTTATTGATTACCTCAATGTCTTCGACTTGTTTATCACATTGAATTAGAAATACAAAACAAAATATAATTAGATACCTCATACTATATAAACATACAAACACCATACCACCCACTATATATCAATATATACTGTCGATATGAGAATCCGTTTTTGATATATGAATCGATACAAACTTTTTTGAATCATCTCCAACCTATCGATGGATTCCTGATGAAGTGGTAGTGAAGATTCCATATTTATGAGTATATGACAAAAATGAATGAGTTTGAATTTTTATGTGGTTACCCTGAAATTCCTTACTACCTTTATGTTGAACCCTCAGATTCAACTTCTATAGATATAGTAGTCTCCTCCAATATAAATGTATGAAGGAGTTAACCAACCCCCACATTTATCACATATTTCTATAAATACTTTTGAATTACTCCGTTATTATAAACACTACTAACTGAATTCGAATACCATTGACATTTATTCTTACTCAATATACCTTTATCATTTAAATACTCACTTATTCGATTATAAGACATACTTTCTTTCTCACGTAAATCTTTAATTAATTTAAGTGTTTTTAATTCATGTCTATTTTTAATTAGTTTACCATTTCGTTTATACATTCCGAATAATATATCTCCACAATAAACTTCATTCTTAGACTTTTTAAATTGTTTAACATCACGTATTCTTTCTCCTAATACGTTTACTTCGAATTCATTTAAACTACCCAATATGTTTAACATTAACTTTCCATATATCTCATTTACATTGAAGTTTTCTTTAATACTAATAAAATCAATATTCTTTTTAGATAGTAACTCAATCCAACCGATTACGTCAGTTAATTTTCTTCCTAATCGACTTAGACTGTATACCACAACTCCTTCAATGTTTCCTTTTTTAACAATATTGAGTAATTCATTTAATCCGTCACGATTATTCTTTAAACCTGAAATTCCCTCATCCACATAAACATCAATCAATTCCAAATCCAACCTTTTACAATAATCTCTAATTTGTTTCTTTTGATTTTTGATACTGTTATCCTTTTCCATTTGAATAACACTACTTACTCGACAATAACCTATAACCTTTTTCATTTTGAATACATTTTAATTATACAACAACCAACATTATGTTATAAATGTAAATACCAGTTTTACAGTAAACACGTATTCTCAACTATTCATTTGTCTTTATTGATATAGACAACCATTAAGTCGTGGTATGAAAGTATTCTTTGAATATCTCAACACATTTCCAATACCTCTCATTATTACTCCACCACTCATTACCTCTATACATTGATTTTATTTGAATATTTACATTCTTTTTAATCAATTCGTTGAATTCTGTAGTTATATAACTTATTTGATTTTGAAATTGATGTAATTCGGTTTTAGTTATATAATCTCTTTTCCAAACTCCGAGATAAACTACATCTTTCCAAACTGACATTGGTTTACATTGATTAACTAGATATTGAATTATAACTCCGTTTAAATTATTATCATCTCTACCTTTTCTAAATCTCAATTCCCAACGTTTCCAATTAAAGTATTTTCTCCATTCCCTATCAACTTTTATATCCATTAAATCATTTAACTTTTCAATGAATACTTTGTATTGGTTTTTAGTTAATTCTATGTCTTTAAAATTGATTTTTAACTGTGTAGTATATCGAAGTTTATCAGTTATAAATTCATCTAACTCGTTTTTGTGATATAATTCAATCATCTTATCGGTAACTACAAGTTTATTTTCTTGTTTCAAATACCAATTTGTAAAACCTACATAAATAAACCAGTATAAATTATAATAGTAACTATTCTGGTAATCACTTAACTCCTTACTTAAATCCTTATCTATTATACCATTTATCGTTTCGTATAATGAATGTTTAAATAGAAATTGAATGTATTTATTAGATTTCTTTTTTAAACTCATTATTAGTTTACGTAAGAATTATTTACTGTTTTATCACAAGAATTACATCTAACATGATATCCATCTTCACTATAAGAATCCGAGTAGAAATAATCTACACTTTTCTTAATTCCACAGTTACCACATGTTTTATGATTACAAATTGAATCAACTGGTTTTCTTCTATTTACTTTAACTCCTAATGATTCTATCATCATATAAAATACTTTATCATTCATTGTTACTTTTTCACTACCCACGATTGGAGTATTAAACAATCTTACTAATTCGTTTTCTCTTTTGTATGTTTTTATTAAACTCATAATTTTTATTTTTAAATGTTATTATTAATTATTTATACTACTAATATACCTCAACTTCTATTCTAACTAATAACATGAAAAACATACAGGATAGAAATAAAAAAACCCCCCAACTTTATGTTGAGAGGTATAAAAGGATTCATACATTTATGTTGTAAAGACTATTCAGGTTTTTTAAGATACCCCCAATCTATTTGATTCAAATGTTGTTTCACTTCATTGACTTTTTTATTGAAATCCACAACTTCTTGTTTACTGTAATAATACGTGTTACTATTTGTCATATACTATAAGTTAAATTCGACACTAAATATGAAATTCCGTAGTAGTCTCCATAAAGTTACAACCCCTTTTACCCCCAACCACATAGAGATACGACTACTTTTTATAGATTTGATATTATTTCCCATTCGTTATTCATTCCCTGATTTAAAAACTTCGACATGTATATCGAATAACCTTGATTTTCGTCATAATCCCTGATTAAACAACTACCAATCTTATTCCAAAAGTTATATATGAGTTTTTTACCTACACTATTACTAAAGTCACCGACTACCAATAAATGATTATGTAGGTTTTTTTCTCCATTATATTCACTAACCATAAATCCATCAATAGTATATCCATTATCTTCTATATACTTCTTTAACTTACTTATCCATTTTCTACACTGGAAATGATGTTTCACTCCCAACCGATACGTCAAGTCAACTACTAGATTATAATCTTTATTATAGTTTTCTATTGAGTAGTTTTTAAACCATAATCCTAATTCCAAGTTATACTGTTCTAATCCCATTATATATGTTTTTATTTATACTCTAATATAACCATACTTCTATTCTAACTAATATGTCAAAACCCTATGTGAATAGAACTTTTTATATTAATTTTTATATATTTTATTTGGAATATAGATGTAGGAATATTTAAAATAAATTTTTGGAAAAAAAATATTTTGAAATATTAAAATGTGAAGTATTAATAAATAGTAGGAAAAAAGTAAAAAGAGAAAATAAAAGGAAAATTAATTGATTTGAGAGAGTTTAAATATAAAAGAAACCCCAAGTATCAAAAGGAAATTGAAGTGTATTAAAAATGTTTAATTTTTATTTATTTTTCTTTTTTACCAAGAATTTTAATTGATAATTTTTTGAAGTTGAAAGTGTATAGATTTCTATTCCATCTTCTACTAATTTTTGAAGTTTTCAAGTAAAATAAGGTTTTAAAGAGATATTTTTCGATATAAGAATTCGAAAACCATAACATGATTATTTTAAGTCAATTTTTTAAATCTAATTTATCAATTCTTTTTGAAAACAGCTTCAATTACCTTTTTATGTCTTTTTTCAAATCTCTTGGAGCTTCCAGAAGCAGGAGAATCAGAAAAAGGCCTACTTACAATCCTAAAAGTTGATACTTTTTGAAAATGTAAAAGTAAATAACTCAAGGGTCCCATATTTTTTGGCTCCTCTTGAGCCCATACAACATCCTTAGTTTTACTATATAATTTTAATTGATCATTTATCTGATCAATCGGTAGAGGAAAAATTTGTTCAATTCTAATAATAGCTACATCATTTCTATTTTTTTCTTCTCGCGCTTTAATAAGATCGTAATAAAATTTACCAGAACAAAATACCAAAGATTTTGCTTTTTTTGATAAAATGTCATTGTCAGGAATTAATTTTTCAAATTTCCCATTTAAAAAATCATTCTTTTTAGAAACTGCCAAAGGATGTCTTAAAAGACTCTTAGGGGTAAATACAACCAAAGGTTTTCTGTAATTAGCTAAAATTTGCCTTCTTAATAAATGAAACAAATTCGATGGAGTAGTACAATTTGCCATAATCATATTATCATCTCCACAAAGTTGTAAAAACCTTTCCATTCTTGCTGATGAATGCTCTGCACCCTGACCTTCATATCCATGAGGTAAAAAAAGGACAATTCCATTTTGTAGTTTCCATTTATCTTCAGCAGCAGAAATATATTGATCTATAACAATCTGTGCTCCGTTACTAAAATCTCCAAACTGCGCTTCCCATATTGTTAAGGTTTTTGGACTTGCCATGGCATATCCATAATCAAAACCTAAGACACCATACTCCGAAAGAAGAGAATTATATACTTTAAAAGCTCCCTTAGCTCCACTTTCTATATTATCTAACAAAACTACTTCCTCTTCTGACTCCTCAGATTTTAAGATAGCATGTCTATGAGAAAATGTACCTCGCTCTACATCCTGTCCAGAAATCCTGACATTATATCCTTCCATTAATATTGAACCATAGGCTAACATCTCTCCCATTGCCCAATCAATTTTATCTCTTTCAAAAAACATTGATCTTCTATCATCAATTAACCTTTCTATTTTTCTTAAAAACTTTTTCTCTTTAGGTAAAGAGGATACTGTTTTTGCAATACTCTCTAGATTTGACTTGGATACCTTAGTATTTATTTCATTTTTTAAAACTTCTTTATTAGCTTTTATATAACCCTTCCATTTATCAGCCATAAAATCAGTTATCTCAGTTTCTTCTATTTTAGAAGATTCCTCATAAGCCTTTTCAAGTTTATCTTTATAATCTATTTTAATTTTATCTATATAATCCTGCTCTACAACTCCATCTTTTAATAAAACTTCAGAATATATATCTCTAGGATTCTTTTGTTTTGCTATAGCTTTGTAAAGTTTGGGTTGCGTAAAACGCGGTTCATCACCTTCATTATGGCCATACTTTCTATAACCCAACAAATCAATAAAAACATCTTGATTAAATCTCATTCTATACTCCAAAGCAAAAATAGAAGCATGAACTACAGCCTCAACATCATCTGAATTAACATGAAAAATAGGACATAAAGTTACTTTTCCTACATCTGTACAATAAGTACTAGTTCTTGCATCGAGATAATTTGTTGTAAAACCAATTTGATTGTTAACAATAATATGAACAGTCCCCCCCGTTTTGTATCCTTTTAGTCCAGCCATCTGAACTATTTCATATGGAAGACCCTGGCCTGCAATTGCCGCATCTCCATGAACTATTATAGGTAGGACTTTTGAAGAATCCCCTGAAAAATCATCATTTTGTTTAGCTCGAGTAATTCCTTGAACAATCGCACCAACTGTTTCAAGATGTGAAGGATTAGGAGCAATATTTAAATTAATTTTTTTTCCAGAATCTGTTTTTCTTTCACAAGTCCATCCTAAATGATATTTTACATCTCCATCAAATAACATTTCTTCACTGTAATCCTTTCCTTCAAATTCATTAAACATATCTCTAGCAGATTTGCCAAAAATATTTATCAGTGTATTTAATCTTCCACGATGAGTCATTCCCATAACAAACTCTTCCACACCCTTTGCTGCAGCCAAATCAATAATTGCATCAACAGCAGGAATTAGTGATTCTCCACCTTCTAAAGAAAAACGTTTTTGACCAACGAATTTTGAATGCAAAAAGTTTTCGAAACTTACAGCTTCATTTAGTTTTGAAAGAATATGTTTTTTTTGATCAGCCGTAAAATTTGGATGATTGTTATTTATATTAAGTCTTTTTTGAATCCATTCAACCTTTTCAGGTCTTCTAATATACATGTATTCTATTCCTATTGAATCACAATAGATCTCTTTAAGATGAGTGATTATTTTTTCTAAGGTGCTTGGGCCTATTCCCATCACTTCTCCTGCATTAAAAACAGTGGATAAATCTTTTTCTTCTAAACCAAAATTTTGAAAATTTAAATCCGGGCTATACGTTCTTCTTTCTCTAACTGGATTTGTTTTTGTAAATAAATGTCCCCTACTTCTATATGCATCAATTAATTTTACAACTGCAAATTCTTTCTTCAAATGATCTGGCACTTCAATCTCTGAAGTAGAACTAATTATAGTTCCATTTTCTAATCCGAAATCAAATCCTTGAAAAAAAGCTCTCCAACTTGGTTCTACAGTATCGGGATATTTTAAATACTTATCATAAAGCTCCGTAAAATAATCCGTATGAGCTGCATTTAAAAAAGAATATTTATCCATATTCAATTATCTAAATCCAAATACTAAATTACAACTTTTAACAAAGACAACATCTATTTATTAACAAATAATACATCTTATTATTAAAAGAATTATTTTTAACGAATTCAACTACTATTATTTCTAATAAAGTTTAAAATGTTCGCACTAATTGATTGTAATAATTTTTATGCATCTTGTGAAAGGGTTTTTAATCCAGCTCTTAATAAAAAACCCATAGTAATTTTATCAAATAATGATGGGTGTGTCATATCAAGAAGTAACGAAGCTAAAGTTTTAGGAATCCCGATGGGAGCTCCTGCTTTTAAATATCAATCTATTTTAAAAAAAAATAATGTCTACGTGTTTTCCTCTAATTTCCCTCTTTACGGAGATATAAGTAGCAGAATAATGAATATTCTTTCATCTTTTGCCCCAAACATTGAAATTTACAGTATTGATGAAGCCTTTTTAAAATTTCAAGGTTTTAATAATTATGATTTAGAAAAATATTGTAAAAAAATAAAACAAAGAGTGCTGAAGTGGACTGGTGTCCCTATAAGTATTGGTATAGGACCTTCAAAATCTTTAGCAAAAGTCGCTAATAAAATTTGTAAAAAATTTCCTGAACAAACTCATGGAGTTTACATAATAGATTCGAATGAAAAAAGAATCAAAGCACTTAAGTGGCTCGAAATAGAAAATGTGTGGGGAATAGGCTTTAAAAATTCAAAAAAACTTAGAGAAATTAAAGTAAAAAATGCTTATAATTTTACATCTCTTGATGACAATTGGGTAAGAAAAAAAATGACTGTAGTGGGTCTAAAATTAAAAAAAGAATTAGAAGGTGAGCCTATTTTAGGTTTAGAAGAAATTAGACCTCAAAAAAAAGCTGTTGCAACAACTAGAAGTTTTGAAAATACAATAACTACATTTAAAAATCTTGAAGAAAGAATATCAACATTTGCTATTTGCTGTGCTGAAAAATTAAGAGTTCAAAACAGCAACTGTAACTCTATTTATGTTTTTGTGAAAAGTAATAAGTTTAAAAAGAGTGAGTATCAATATAGAAAGGGAATTGTCATGGTTACTCCTTTTTCAACAAATTCAAATATTGTAATAAGTAAATATGCTGTTATGGGGCTTGGAAAAATATTTAAACCCGGTATTAAATATAAAAAAGCAGGCGTAATTATCACGGGAATAACTTCAGACAAAAGTTATCAAATAACATTATTTGAAAATGAAAAAACAAAACACAAAAAATTAATGAAAACCATTGATTTTATTCAAAAAAAAGAAGGACAAAATAAAATTAAACTGGCTAATCAAGATTTAAAAAATAGATGGAAAATGAAACAAGAAAAACTAAGTTTCAACTACACAACTAAATTAGATGAAATTATAACGGTCAAATGAAAAAAGAAAAACTTAATTTTTTAATTCCAAAAAAAGAAAACACCCTAGGTCAATGGCTTATAGATCAAGGTATATCTGCAGGCTTCCCCTCTCCCGCAGATGACTTTAAAGAAATTAGAATTAGCTTAGATAAAGAGTTAGTTAAAAATGAAGAAGCCACTTTTTATGCAAGAGTTTCTGGAGATTCCATGCAAGGAGCTGGTTTAGAAAATGGAGATTTACTAATAATTGATCGTAGCATCGAACCTTCAAATAATAAAATAGCGGTTTGTTTTATTGATGGAGAATTTACAGTTAAAAGGATTAAAATTGAATCAAAGAAACTTTATCTAATCCCTGAAAACAAAAAATATTCACCAATTGAAATAAATGAAGAAAATGAACTTATAATTTGGGGAATAGTCACATATGTTATAAAAAAATTATAATAAATAGTATTGTTTTAACTAAATTTGAGAAAACGATTAAAAATGAGTATAGAAAACATTGTTGCCCAATTTGAAAAACGTGCATCAAGTGCTTCTCCAATTGGCGGAAAACTTAAATTTGAAGTTGATGGAATGGGTATAATTATTGACGGATCAGGAGACTCTAACATTGTAAGTGCTGGAGATGGAGATGCGGATTGTACAATAAGCTTGACAGCAGAAGTATTAGAAAAACTTCGTGATGGAGAGATTAACCCAATGATGGCAGTTATGGGAGGTCAAATAAAAATTTCAGGAGACATGGGGCTTGCAATGAAAGTACAATCCCTAATGGGTTAAATCCAAAACTTATTTAACATCTTTCTAATTTGAACAAGTCATATCCTCACCACAACACTGAGGTGACTTAATCTTTCCCTGACATTCTGGACATTTAGAAATTTGTACTTCTGAACCATCATCAAGAGTTAATATATCATCTTGAAGAGGTTCGTCACACTTTGCGCAAGTAGCATTAACAGACATTTCGCATTGTGAACATTCATATGTAGCCATAATATTTATATTTATTTAGTTTTTACAACAATTACTCCATTGGCTCCTCTAGAACCATAAATTGCAGTAGTAGATGCATCTTTAAGAACTTGAATTGTTTTAATATCATTTGGATTAAGGTCTGCAGGAAAATCAGATGTTGAAACACCATCAACTACATATAAAGGATTGTTATTTCCCAAAGAACCAATTCCTCTAATACGAACAGTAACTCCCCCACCAGGATTTGAATCATTTACAATGTTTACCCCTGAAACTTTTCCTTGAAGCTTTTGTGCAAAATTTGATGCAACAATGGTTTTTAAATCTTTACCATCAACCAATGAAACTGCCCCTGTAACATCCCTTTTATTCTTAGTTAAATAGCCATTTGTAACTTTTTTAAAATTATAAACTGTTTTTTTTTCTCTAAGATTTATTTGAATAATATTATCAACTTTATTCATTTCTAATTTTGACAAATCAATAGTCAAACCAAATCTGTTCTTTTTAAAACCTAAAACTTTCTTGTTTTCAAAACCAACAATATTTTTTATTTGAAATGGAAAATCTTCTATATGTAAAAATCTAGTTTTATAGTCAAAAAGATGGATATATACCTTATTATCTTTTTGAGTAGAAACAAATCTGTCATTTGGAGAAATTGGGCCCCTTTTAGTTCCATAAATAGTTTCTCCATGTTTTATAAGCCAAGAGCCAATCTCTTTTAAAGATTCTTGATGATTTAATTGAATTTTGCCATTAGGCATTGGTCCTACATTAAGCAAAAAATTGCTTCCATACCCTGCTGCATTTACGAGGTACTGAATTAGTTTCTCTTTAGACTTATGTTTTCTATCTTGAAGATTAAAACCCCAAGAGCCATTAATCGTCTCACAAACTTCAAGAGGTAATCTACCTATTTGATCTGCAGGAGTTCCCCATCCTGTAGTATTTTTTCCAGGCAAATCTTTTTCAAACATTTGAAAATCTTCCCCATCAATTACTCCTAAATGATGATTATTTCCTATTAAAGCCTGAGGTTGTAATTCATGAATCATTCCATATATTTCATCATAATGCCAATCAACTAAAGAGTCTCCAGAAAAACTTTTTCCATCCCATGCTTTTTGATCCCAATGACCATCAAACCAGATACCTCCAATTGGACCGTAATTGGTTAATAATTCTCGAAGTTGAGACTTCATAAAAGCTATATAATCTTCCCATTTTCCTTCTTTTCTACCCTTTATACCCTTTCCAGTTCTACCTCTTGGAAAATAATCATCTCTATTCCAGTCAAGCAATGAATAATAAAAAAAGAGTTTTATACCCTGCTTGTGGCATTCTTCAGCCAATAATTTTAAAACATCTTTTTTATAAGGTGTACTGTCAACAATATCATAATCTGTAGCTTTAGAGTCAAACATAGAGAATCCATCATGATGTCTGCTAGTTATAGTAATATATTTCATGCCTGCAGACTTAGCAAGAGAAACCCATTGTTTAGCATCAAAATCAATAGGATTAAAAAAGGTAGGTAGTTTTTCATATTCGCTAATCGAAATATTTTGGTTGTTCATTACCCACTCACCATCT
>CAYUZY010000058.1:0-12415 GCA_964448645.1 uncultured Flavobacteriaceae bacterium | reverse complement strand
AGGTCACAGGTGTAAAGGCAGTAATGTCATAGCCGAGTGATACTAATTACCCGTAAGCCTATCGTGATACTTTTTCTTAATTAAAATTTGTAAAAAATTCTATATATTTTTTCTTTATGTCAAAATATTAAGTAGTGCATAACGCTACGAAAATTAGGGTGGTTATTGCAATGGGGCTCACCTCTTCCCATCTCGAACAGAGAAGTTAAGCCCATTAGCGCAGATGGTACTGCCATTAGGTGGGAGAGTATGTCGCCGCCTTCCTCGAGACCCTTGGTTTTTAACTAAGGGTCTTTTTTTATTACATATCAATTAAATCTCCAGAAATATTTTTTTGAGAAAGATTAGATTTACCCATTAAAAAAGTGTCAATATGATAAGCAGCTTCTCTTCCTTCAGAAATTGCCCAAACAATTAAAGATTGACCTCTTCTACAATCACCAGCAACAAAAACCTTTGATTTTAAGGTTTGATAATTATCACTAGAAATAATATTATTTTTTTTATTCAAATTAATACCAAATTGTTCAGGAAGTGATTTTTCGGGGCCAGTAAAACCAAGAGCTAAAAGTGCTAATTCACATGGCCATTCTTTTTCAGATTTTGGTATTTCTTTAAGGTTAAGTTTTTGTCCATCAGTCTTTTTCCACTCTACTTCTACAGTTTTTAAACTTTTTAAATTGCCATTTTTATCACCAACAAATTCTTTAGTTAAAATACTCCACTTTCTTTCACCTCCTTCTTGATGGGATGAGCTAGTTTTAAGTTTTACTGGCCAGAAGGGCCAAGGGTAATCATTTGTTCTGTCTTTAAAAGGTTTGGCCATTATTTCAAAATTTGTAACACTAGAAGCTCCATGTCTATTTGAAGTGCCTATACAATCTGATCCAGTATCCCCTCCACCAATGACAATTACATTTTTATTTTTAGCATTATATTTATCTAATAATTTATGTTGATTATCAATAAATTTGTTGTTGTGAGGTAAAAAATCCATTGCTTGGACAACACCTTTAAGATTATTGCCTTTTATAGGAAGTTCTCTTTTTAAAGTTGCACCTGTTGCTAATAATATAGCATCAAAATTTGAATCAATTTCTTTAACTGAAACATTTTTCCCTATTTCTGAATTACATATAAACTTAATACCTTCTTTTTTTAAAATATTTAATCTTCTATCAATTATTGTTTTTTCTAATTTAAAATCTGGAATTCCATATCTCAAAAGACCTCCAACTTTATTTTCTTTTTCATATACAGTAACTGAATGTCCAACCGAATTTAGTTGTTGAGCTGCTGCTAGTCCTGCTGGACCTGATCCAACTATAGCAATTTTTTTTCCAGTTCTTTTTTTTGGAAGATTTGGTTTAACCCATCCTTCAGAAAAACCCCTTTCAATGATATATTTTTCAATTAACTCAATTGAAACTGGAGGGTTTACTATTCCTAAAACACATGATTCTTCACATGGAGCAGGACATAATCTTCCAGTAAATTCAGGAAAATTATTTGTTGAGTGAAGAACAGATAGTGCCTTTTGCCAATCGTTGTTATAAACGTGATCATTAAAATCAGGAATTAAATTACCAAGAGGACATCCACTGTGACAAAAAGGGACTCCACAATCCATACATCTTGCTCCTTGATTCTGAAGTTCTTTTACTTTTGGAGAAATTGTAAACTCCTTATAATTTTTAACACGTCTTTTGGGATCATGAGTATATTCCTCAAGCTTATCAAATTCCATAAAACCCCTTAATTTTCCCATTACATTATTTTATCTGACTTTTGGTTTTTAATCATTTCCAGTGCTTTTTTATAATCACTAGGCATAATTTTTATAAAATTTTTAATTTCTTTAGTCCAAGAATTTAAAATGTTTTTTGCTAAAGAGCTATTCGTATATTTTAAATGATTTTGGATATTTTTTTTAAGTGTTTTAATATCATCATTTTTTAAACTTTCAAGTTCTACCATTTCTAAGTTGAATTTCTTTTCATCAAAAACACCTTGTTTATCATATATATAAGCAATACCTCCACTCATTCCAGCAGCAAAATTTCTTCCAAAATCTCCTAAAATAATTGCTATTCCACCTGTCATGTACTCACATCCATGATCTCCAATTCCTTCAACAATTGCAGTTGCTCCAGAATTTCTAACACAGAATCTTTCACCTGCAATACCATTAATATATACTTCTCCAGAAGTTGCACCATATAAAGCTACATTTCCAATAATGATATTTTTGTTTGCTATAAAAGTTGCTTTATTTGGAACTTTTGCAATCAAAGTAGCCCCTGATAAACCTTTACCAAAATAATCATTTCCAGTTCCTTCTAATTTTAAAGAAAGACCTTTAACAGAAAATGCTCCAAAGCTTTGACCAGCTGTTCCTGTAAAATGGATATTTATAGTATTCTCTGGCAAACCATCAGATCCATAAATTTTTGAAATTTCATTACTTAAAATAGCTCCAATTGTCCTATCTGTATTTTTTATAAAATATTTTAAATTAATTTTTTCTTTTTTATTTATTGAATTTTGAACTTCATTAAGAATTTTAAAGTCTAAAACATTATTTAAGTTATGATTTTGTATTTCAGTATTATAATTGTCAACTTGATCTGAATTATTAGGCTTATAAAGTATCTTTGAAAGATCTATACCCTGAGCTTTAAAGTGATTTATAGCTTTTTTCATATTTAATTTTTGAGATTGACCCACCATTTCATTAACTGTTCTAAATCCAAGGTCAGACATTATTTTTCTTAACTCCTCTGCAACAAAATGCATATAATTAATAACGTGTTCAGGCTTACCTTTAAAATTTTTTCTTAATTCAGGATCTTGTGTTGCTATTCCTACAGGACAAGTATTAAGATGACATGCACGCATCATTATACATCCTGATGCAATTAATGGAGCTGTTGAAAACCCAAACTCTTCAGCACCTAAAAGACAAGCTATAGCAACATCTCTACCTGTTTTCATTTGTCCATCACATTCAAGAATTATTCTACTTCTTAAGTTATTTAGCACTAAAGTTTGTTGAGCTTCAGCAATACCAAGTTCCCATGGAAGACCAGCATGTTTTAAAGAAGTCAAAGGAGATGCTCCAGTTCCCCCATCGTAGCCTGATATTAGAATAACGTCAGCTTTAGCTTTCGAAACACCAGCTGCAATTGTTCCAACACCAACTTCAGAAACTAATTTTACATTTATTCTAGCCTGTCTGTTTGCGTTTTTTAAATCATAAATTAATTGAGCTAAATCTTCAATCGAATAAATGTCATGATGAGGAGGGGGAGAAATTAAACCAACATATGGAGTAGAATTTCTAACAGAGGCAATATAAGGGTTAACCTTTGGACCAGGTAATTGACCTCCTTCTCCAGGTTTTGCTCCTTGAGCCATTTTTATTTGAATTTCTTTAGCTGAACTTAAATAATAACTTGACACACCAAACCTGCCAGATGCTACTTGTTTTATTGCACTATTTCTTAGATCTCCATTTTTATCTGGGTAAAATCTTTTTGGATCTTCACCACCTTCACCAGAATTACTTTTTCCTCCAAGACGATTCATAGCAATTGCTAAATTTTCATGAGCTTCTTGACTAATTGATCCAAGTGACATGGCCCCAGTTTTAAATCGTTTTACAATATCTGTCCAAGGTTCAACTTGATTTATTGGAATTGGATCAAAATTTGAAAATTCAAACATCCCTCTTAGGGTCATTAATTTTTTATTTTGTTCATTTATAAGCTTCGAAAAAATCAGGTAGCTTTTATAATCATTTTTTCTGGAAGCCTGTTGAAGTTTAGATATGGTGGAGGGATTAACTGAATGAATTTCACCATTTCTTCTCCATCTATATTCACCACCTATTTCTAGAGATAATTCATTTGACAGGTTATTAATATATGCTTTTTGATGTCTAATATTTATTTCATTCTGTATTTCATACAAATTAACACCTTCAATTCTAGTACTTGTATTACAAAAATATTTATCTACAAATTTTGTTGATAGACCTAGGGCTTCAAAAATTTGAGATCCTCTATAGGAATGAAGTGTAGAAATTCCTATTTTATTCATTACTTTAATTATTCCTTTAGCAACGGCTATGTTAAAATTGGAAATAGCTTTTTCTACTGATAATTTTAAAATTTTATTTTTAACTTGATACTCAATAATTTCATTAACCATATATGGGTTAATTGCACTTGCGCCATAACCAAATAAAAGAGAAAAATGATGAGGTTCTCTTGGTTCTGCAGATTCAATTATTATTCCAAACTTTGACCTTTGTCTAGATTTTTTAAAAAAATTATGAGTATGTGCACATGCTAATAAAATTGGAACTGGGGCAAGAGTTTTTGAAACACCTCTGTCCGATAAAATTATAATATTAACACCATTATCAATGGCCTTTTTTATAGAAGAAATCATTTCATCTAAAGAAATTTCTAAACCATTTAATCCTTTTTTAATATTATATAAGGCTTTAACTGAATGAGCTTTAAAATCTTTTTTATTAATATTTTTAATTTTATCCAGATCCTCATTTGAAATTACTGGATTCTTAATTTTAAGTTTTTTTGCATGATTAGGTATAATTTCAAAAATATTATAATCTTTTCCAATACTTAAGCTTGTGTCAGTAACTATTTCTTCTCTAATACCATCTAAAGGAGGATTAGTAACTTGAGCAAAGAGTTGTTTGAAATAATTATACAGTAATTGAGGTCTGTCAGAGAGCACTGCTAAAGGAGTATCAGTTCCCATAGATCCAATAGCTTCCTTGGCATTTGCACTCATTGGATTTATTATAGTTTTAATGTCTTCTTGAGTATATCCGAAAATTCTTAGCCTAATTTCAAAACCTTCTTTTTCATATTCTTTTATATTTCCAGTATAATTAATATCACTTAATGGAACTATATTTTTATTTAACCATTCACGATATGGGTTTTTTGTTGAAATTTCTTTTTTAATTTCTTCATCTTCAATAATTCTTCCTTCATTCATATTAACTAAAAACATTTTTCCCGGCTCTAACCTTCCATGTCGTTCAACATTTTCAGGTTTAATTTCTAAGACTCCAGTTTCAGAGGACATAATTACATAACCATCCTTAGTTACAGAGTATCGAGAAGGTCTTAAACCGTTTCTATCGAGAAGAGCCCCAATATATTTTCCATCAGTAAATGGAATTGAAGCGGGACCATCCCATGGTTCCATTATACAAGAATTATATTCGTAAAAGGCTTTTTTGTCATCATCCATTGATTTATGTTTTTCCCATGCTTCTGGAACCATCATCATCATAACTTCTGGCAATGATCTTCCAGTTGTAAGCAAAAATTCAACTACCATATCCATTGAAGAGGAATCGGATTTATCAGGTAGTATAATTGGAAGAATTTTTTTAATATCATCTCCAAACAAATTGCTTTTAAATAACTCTTCTCTGGCATTCATCCTACTAATATTACCCTTAAATGTGTTAATTTCTCCATTGTGACACATGTACCTAAAAGGTTGAGCAAGGTCCCAAGTTGGGAATGTGTTAGTTGAAAATCTTTGATGTACAAGGGCCAATCTAGTGATAACTAATGGATCTGATAAGTCTTTGTAATATAATCTTATGTCTTCTGGAACTAAAAGTCCTTTGTAAATAAGTGTATGCCTAGATAAACTAGGTAAATAAAAGTATGATGATTGAGATAATTTGGATGCTATTATAGTGTGTTCAGATATTTTCCTGGCAATAAATAGTTTAACATTAAATACATGTTCATTAATTTTGGCAGAACCTTTACCAATAAAAACTTGCATTATTGTAGGTTCAGTTTCTTTAGCAATTTTACCAACTACAGTTTTTTCAACAGGAACTTTTCTCCAACCAAGAATTTTAAGCCCTTGATTCTTAATTTCATTTTCAAGTACTCCAATACAATAATTTCTTTGATTTTCTTTTTTTGGTAAAAAAACCATTCCAACAGCATATTCATTAATTTTAGGTAATTTAAAATCACATTCTTTTCTTAAAAATTTGTCTGGGATTTCAATAAGGATACCTGCTCCATCTCCAGTTTTTCCATCAGAGCTGATAGCTCCTCTATGCTCTAAACATTCTAATATACTTAATGCTTTATGAATAATATCATTTGTTTTTTTGCCTTTTAGACTACAAATGAAACCGGCTCCACAGTTATCGTGTTCAAAGTCAGGGGAGTAAAGTCCTTGTTTAGCTGGTAACATAAAATTTTTTGAAGGGAAGACAAATTTAATAATATGTTATTAAGTTTTGTAAATAGAGATATATTAATTAAATCATATTTAAGAAAAATTATTTTAATTCAATTTTTTTATTAAATCATTAATTATTTTTAAAAAAAATGGCAAAATCATAAAAAACCACTAATTATTTTATTATTTGCATTAATTTAAGAAAACAGAGTGGTTTATAATATTATTGGAGTTATGTCAGGGACATCTTTAGATGGAATTGATATTGCTTATGTTACTTTTAAATTTTCAAAAAAATGGGATTTTGCTTTAAAAAAATTCAAGACTTTTCCTTATCCTATTTCTTGGAAAAGAAAATTAAAAAGATCTATTTATTTAAAGCCTAATGAATTAAATAGTTTAGATAAACTTTATACAGAATTTTTGGCAGATCAAATTAATTTATTTATTAAAAAAAATGGTATTAAAGAAATAGATGCTGTATGCTCTCATGGTCATACAGTTTTTCATAAACCTAAAAAAGGAATTACAGTTCAAATTGGAAACTTACCAGAGTTATCTAAATTAATTAATCAAAAAGTTGTTGTTAATTTTAGAGAACAAGATGTTAAACTTGGTGGGCAAGGAGCGCCTTTAGTTCCAATTGGAGATAAGTTATTATTTTCTGAATATAAATGTTTTTTAAATTTAGGAGGATTTGCAAATTTATCAATCAAAGAAGATAAAAATTTTATAGCCTACGATATTTGTGCTGTAAATACAATATTAAATAATCTGTCTTTAAAGCTTGGTAAAGACTATGATTTTAATGGAAATTTTGCAAAAAAAGGTAATATTATAAATGAGTTATTTGATGAACTAAATCAAATCGACTTTTATAAAAAATCTTACCCTAAATCTTTAGCAATAGAATGGAATGAAAAATTCATATGGCCTTTGATAAATAAATATCAATCTTTTTCTATATATGATTTATTAAGAACATATATTGAACATATTTCTTTTCAAATTTCAAATGCTTTTAGTAAAAACCAAAAAGTTTTAGTTACAGGAGGAGGAGCGTTTAATAAATTTTTAATTAGTAATTTAAAAAACAAATCATTTGCCAAATTTGTGATACCAAAATCTGAAATAATTAATTATAAAGAAGCAATTATTTTTGGATTTTTAGGTGTTTTAAAATTAAGAAATGAAATAAATTGTTTGTCCAGTATAACAGGAGCTAAAAAAGACCATTCTAGTGGAGTAATTTTTGAATTAAAAAAATAAAAATTATATTGTTAAAAAAAATTATTTAAAATTAAATGGAAACATTAATCATTTCAGTATTTATATTTGGGTATTTAGCAATTACGCTTGAACATACCTTAAAAATTGATAAATTAATCCCTGCATTAGCTATGATGGCTATATTATGGGCTTTAATTGCATTAAATCATATTGATGTTTATGAAGTAAATACTACTTTAAAACAACTTGAGTTATCGCATTTAGATGAGGTGCTACTTCACCATCTTGGAAAAACTTCAGAAATATTAATTTTTTTATTAGGAGCTATGACAATAGTTGAAATAATTGATTATTTCAATGGTTTTTATACAATTAAAAATTTTATTAAAACAAAAAGTAAAAAAGGACTTTTATGGATTTTTGGTATTCTAGCATTTATTCTTTCTGCAATAATTGATAATTTAACTGCTACAATTGTTTTGATTACTATTTTGCAAAAGGTAATCTTTAAAAGGGAAACAAAATTATGGTTTGCAGGATTGATTATAATTTCTGCAAATGCTGGAGGAGCATGGTCTCCTATTGGAGATGTTACAACAACAATGTTATGGATAGGCAATAAAGTATCAACTAGTAATTTGATTTTATATGTTTTATTACCCTCAATAGTTTGCTTCGTTGTCCCTACATTTATTGCATCAATGCTGCCTGCATTTAAAGGAGAAATTGAAATTCCTGAAGAGGATAAACCTACTGAAATACATAAAAGAGGTGCAACGATGCTTTATTTAGGTCTTTCTGCTATTGTTTTTGTTCCAGTATTTAAAACAATTACTCACTTACCTCCTTATGTTGGTATGATGCTTTCATTATCTGTAGTGGCTACTTTTGCTGAAATTTTCAGTAAGGCTAAGATTAATATTACTTCTATTGATGTTGAAAATGATTCTCACTCAATGTCTGGTCCAGTTGAAAAATCATTATCTAAAATTGAATTTACAAGTATTCTATTTTTTCTCGGTATTTTAATGGCTGTTGCAGCTTTAGAATCATTAGGTATGCTATTTAATTTTGCTGAAAATTTAAATGAAGTAATACCCAATCTAGACATTGTTATTGCTCTTTTTGGTATAGGTTCTGCCATTATTGATAATGTTCCTTTAGTTGCAGCTAGCATGGGTATGTTTTCTCAACCCATTGATGATCCATTATGGCATTTAATTGCATACTCAGCTGGTACGGGAGGAAGTATGTTAATCATAGGTTCTGCAGCAGGTGTTGTAGCAATGGGAATGGAAAAAATTGATTTTTTCTGGTATTTAAAAAAAATTGCTTGGTTAGCATTTGCAGGTTTTATATCAGGTTTTGTTTCATTTGTTTTATTAAGAGATTTTGTCATTTAATTTTATTATTTAGCAATGGGTTTACTAGCAATTTTTATTCAAAATACAGAAACATTACTAACAGAAAAAAAATTGTCAGTAATTGAACTTATAAACAATGGAGGTCTAGGTGGACAATTAATTATTGGTTTACTTTTTATATTACTTCTTCTATCAATTTACATATATTTTGAAAGAATTTTTGCTATTCGTTCAGCAGTAAAAGTTTCTCCTGATTTTATGAATCAAATTAGGACATATGTTTTAAATGGTAAAATTGACGGTGCCCAGCAACATTGTATGAATGAAAATGTGCCTGTTGCTAGATTAATTTTAAAGGGTATTTCTAGAATAGGAAGACCTCTTGAAGACATTAATACATCAATTGAAAATGCAGGAAAATTAGAAGTTTATAAATTAGAAAAAAATATAAGTGTTTTAGCAACTATTTCTGGTGTTGCTCCTATGTTAGGGTTTTTAGGAACAGTTATAGGTATGATATTATCCATTTTTGAAATATCAAATGCTGGAGGAAATATTGATATGCAATTATTATCAGATGGACTTTATACTGCTATGACTACTACTGTAGCAGGTTTAATTGTAGGTATTTGCGGTTATATTTCATATAACCATTTAGTAGTTAAAATTAATAAGGTTGTTTATCAAATGGAATCATCGACTCTTGACTTTTTAGATTTATTAAATGAACCTGCAGAATAATGAGATTAAGCGGTAGAAATAAAATAAAACCTGAATTCAGTATGTCTTCCATGACAGATATTGTTTTTTTACTACTTATTTTCTTTATGATTGCCTCTACTTTAGCTAAACAGTTAAATACTATTGATGTTAAATTACCTAAAGCAGAGGGTAAGACTGAAAACAGGAATACTGTTTCAGTTACAATAAATAATAATAATAAATTTTATATTAATTCTGCTTCTATTTCTAAATCTCGTTTCAAAAGTAAACTTCTAAAAGAAGTTAATTTAAATAAAATACCGTCTATTATTTTAAGAGCTGAAAAAAATGTTGATATAGAACAAGTCGTTTATGTAATGAATATAGCCAATAAAAATGGAATTAAAGTTGTACTGGCTGTTAACTCTCAATGAATATTTTTATGAACATTTTAGAAACACCTCATAAAAAGAAATCAGCTATAATTACATTATTTATTGCACTTTTTATTTTACTTATTTTTTATTTTATTGGAATGACATATTACGACCCTCCAATAGTTTATGGAATGGAAGTAAGTTTTGGAAATACATCTGAAAATATTTCCGAAAATATTTCAAAAAGTAAAAATCAAATTGAAAAAAATAATTCAAATCAAGAATCAAAAAAAGTATTAATAAACTCAAATGAAGAAAACAAAATATTAACAGAAAAAAAAAGTGTTGTAAAAGTAAACGAGAAAGATTTGATAGATAGTTCCTTAGTTCAAGAAAAAAATAAAATAGAAAAAAAAATTGAAATTAAAGAAAAAGAACAAGAAATTTCTGAAAGTACCCAAAAGGTTATTGATAATTTAATAAAAAGTCAATCTAACTCAGAAAATATTTCAGATTTGGATGATAAACAAGAAACTTCAAATAAGGGAAATTTAGATGGAAGTTTATATTCTTCTACTTACTATAATATTAGCGGCAAAGAAACAAATTATGGTTTAAATGGAAGAAGTTTAAAATCAAGCGGAAAAGTTATTCAGGATTGTAATCAAGAGGGTATTGTAGTTGTTAGGATTACTGTAAATAGAAAAGGTAATGTAATAGACGCTGATCCAGGTGTAAAGGGAACAACTAATATGGATTCTTGTTTACTTCAGCCAGCTTTAAAAACAGCCTTACTTCATCAGTGGCATCCTGATGAAAATGCTCCTGAAAGACAAATTGGGTTTGTTGTTATTAATTTCAAGTTAGGAGAGTAGAATTTTGAAAAAATATTCAGATATTTTATCATGGATGTATAAACAGTTACCTGTTTTTCAAAAGACAGGATCTTCAGCATACAAACCAGGATTAGATAGAATAAAAACCCTTTTAATTTCTTTAAAAAATCCAGAAAAAAACTTTAAAAGTATTCATTTGGCAGGAACTAATGGAAAAGGGTCAACGGCACACTTAATATCATCAATTTTACAGGAATCAGGTTATAATGTTGGTTTATTTACATCACCTCATTTGATTGATTTTAGAGAAAGAATAAAAATTAATGGAAAATTTTTTTCAAAAAAAGAAGTTAAAGAGTTCATTACAAAAAATATGAGTTTTTTAATTGAAAATGATATCTCATTTTTTGAAATGACAACGGCAATGGCTTTTAATTATTTTTCAAAAAATAAAGTTGACATAGCATTAATCGAAGTAGGGTTGGGAGGTAGATTAGATGCTACAAATGTTATAACTCCTAATCTATCTATAATAACCAATATTAGTTTAGAACACACAGAATTTTTAGGAGAAACGTTAGAAAAGATAGCAAAAGAAAAAGCAGGTATTATAAAGAAAGAGGTCCCGGTTGTTGTAGGAGAAAGAGATAATCAGACAGAAAAAGTCTTTAAGGAAATTGCATTGAAGATGAGGTCAAAAATAATTTTTGCCTCAGATTCTAATTATGGCTTTGATCATTTAATGGATGTTATTTATCAGAAAAAAAATTTAAAAACAGTGTTAGCTTCTTTAAACTTTTTAAGTTTTTTTAATATTGACAAAAAACATATTGAGAGTGGATTGATGAATTATGAAAAAAAAACATCTTTTAAAGGGAGATGGCAAGTTTTACGTAAGAGTCCTAAAGTTATTTTAGACGTTTGCCATAATTTGGAAGGGTTTAAAAATATAATTAAACAAATAAAAATTGAAAACTTTAAAAATTTGATTTTTGTAATGGGTTTTGTAAAAGGAAAAGATATTAAGCAAATTTTCTCAATACTTCCCGAGGATGCTTTTTATTTTATTAGTCAACCTAATATTGAAAGAGCTTATCCAATTGAAGAAATAAGATTAAAATTAGAATCTTTTAAGAATAAAATTGTTTATTCAAATTCATTGAAGGAAGCTTATTACAAAGCTTTAGAAATTTCTTTAAAAGAAGATTTGATTATTCTTTCAGGAAGTAATTTTATTGCTGATGAATTAATGGATCTTAATTAATTATAAAATTGGAATTTTTTATAGTTTAGTATTATTAAATAATAAAGTTTTTTTTATGGATAAGTTTTCTATTAATTTGATTGTTTTTGTAGTTGGAATTTTTATTTCTATTGGACTAATTTTTAATTCATTTAGCGCTAGATATCAATTACATAACTCAAATACAGATATTGTTATTGATACTTGGAATGGAAATGTATATAATACTAAAGCCAGAACTTTTGTTAAAAAAAATGACGGTTATAGTGAGTATGAATTTGAGTAAAATTTTAAAAGTTAATAAATACCAATATTTGTATATATTTGCCTGTCTAAAAAATCAATTTTTTGGGCGCTTAGCTCAGTTGGTTTAGAGCACTTGGTTTACACCCAAGGGGTCGGGGG
>CAYUZY010000057.1:0-12430 GCA_964448645.1 uncultured Flavobacteriaceae bacterium | reverse complement strand
AAAAAAGGCCTCTCCAATTAGACTATTAGTCTCTGATGTCATGAGTCATAAATTGATTTTATTTAGTCCTAATGAATCAATTCATGATGTTATGAAAAAGTTTATAAAGTATAGAGTTTCTGGTGGACCAGTTGTAAATTCTTCGGGAAAACTAGTTGGTATAATTTCAGAGGCTGATTGTATGAAGGAAATATCTGATAGCAGATATTTTAATATGCCAATTCTTGATAAAACTGTTAAACATTTTATGACAAATAATGTTCAAACAATAGATGCTTCTACTACAGTTTTTGATGCTGCTTCTCTTTTTTTTAAAACAAAAAAAAGACGTTTTCCGGTTATCAATAAAGATAGATTAGTTGGTCAGCTTAGTAGAAAGGATATTGTAATTGCAGCTTTAAATATGAAAAGTCAAACTTGGCGCTAAGTAAAAATTTCATTTGCCATTTTAAAAGTATTTGAGTGTGCATTAACTATAGTTATAAGATCTTTAGAATAACCGCCACCCATACTACATTGGATTGGAATCTTTTTGTTTTTACAAATTGAAAAGACAATTTGATCTCTTTTTTTACATCCCTCTAAACTTAAAGAAAGCCTTCCTAATTTATCAGTATCTATGACATCAACACCAGAAAGGTAAAACACAAATTGAGGATTAACTTCTTTTATTAATTTATTTAAGGCCTCCTCTAGCTTATTTAGATATTTTTCATCTGAAGTATTATCTTCTAATTCAATATCAAGGTCACTTTTTTCTTTTTTAAAAGGAAAATTTTTTGCTCCGTGCATTGAAAATGTAAAAACTTTTTTATTTGATTTGAAAATAGAAGCAGTTCCATTTCCTTGATGTACATCGAGGTCAATAATTAATATTTTATTAATTTTTTTATTTTTTAATAAATATTTTGCAGCTATTGCCTGGTCATTTAATATACAAAAAGCTTCACCTTTATTTGAGAAAGCATGATGAGTTCCTCCTGCAATATTCATTGATATTCCATGTTTCATGGCTTTTTCAGCTCCCATAATTGTCCCTCCAGTGATTAAAAACTCTCTATCTATAAGTTCTTTTGTTAACGGAAATCCAATTTTTCTAATTTCAGATTTGTTTAAATTACGTTTAATTAGCTTTAGAATATATTCTTTATCATGGATTTCAAGTACATCCTCTAATTTTGCATATTCTGGTAAAAAAAAATCACTTTCCCTTGAAACACCCTCATGTATTAGTTGCAAGGGTAGTAGTTCATATTTTTCCATTGGGAAGCGATGTCCTTTAGGAAGTTTTAATTTATATTTTTTATGGTATGCTATAGGAATAAAATTGGTCATCTAACTTATCGATAATCCATTTTTTATTTTATTATTATCAGGAATTATAAAGATTACTTCTCCTTTTTCATTTTTTGTTGAGAGTATAAGTCCTTCGCTAATCTCTCCTTTTATTTTTATTGGTTTTAGGTTTGTTATAATTGAGACCTTTTGCCCAATACATTTTTTTTCATTAAAATTTATTGAGACTTCCGAAATTATATTTAAGTTTTTTGACCCGGTATTTATTTTAAATTTTTTATAATTTTTAAAAGATTTAATTTCATTTACATTAATAATTGAACCAACAGAGATATTTAATTTAGAAAAGTTATTATAAGAAGTTCTTTTTTTTTTATTTAAACTTTCTGTTGATCTTTCATTCAATTTAGTGATTTGATAATCAATTTCTTCATCTTCAATTTTTTTAAATAAAAGTTCGGGTTTGCTAATAATATGTCCTGGCTTTATGATTTCATTTATATTAATTAAATCATTCCACTTTAATTCAGATTTAGAAATTTTTAGAAGGGATTTTAGTTTTTTACTGCTAAAAGGAAGAAATGGTTCGCTAAGTATTGCTAGAGTAGCAGTAAGTTGAACAGCTATATACATAATATTTTGAACTTTATCCATTTGAGTTTTTACTAATTTCCAAGGTTCTTGTTCAGCTAGATATTTATTTCCTATACGAGAAATATTAATTAAGTTTTGACTAGCTTCTCTAAATTTAAATTCCTCAATTTTTGTTCCAATTTGTTTCGGAAATTTTTTTATTGATTTTAATATTTTAGAATCTTTATTATTTAAGTTATTAGGGGAAGGAACTTTCCCTTTAAAATATTTATTAATTAAAACAAAAACTCTATTAACAAAATTTCCATAAATTGAAACTAGTTCATTATTATTTCTTGCTTGAAATTCTTTCCAAGTAAAATCATTGTCTTTTGTTTCAGGAGCATTAGAAGTTAAAACGTAACGAAGAAGATCTTCTCTTCCGGGTAATTCTTTTAAATATTCGTGAAGCCAAACAGCCCAGTTTTTTGAAGTTGAAATTTTTTTTCCTTCTAAATTTAAAAATTCATTAGCTGGAACATTATAGGGAAGTATATAACCAGAGGACTCTTTTAAAATAATAGGAAAAATAATACAATGAAACACAATATTATCTTTTCCTATGAAATGAATTAATTTTGTTTTATCCGATTTCCAATATGGTTCCCAGTCTTTCTCATTATTTTTAGCCCATTCTTTTGTCGAAGAAATATATCCAATTGGAGCATCAAACCATACATAAAGCACCTTTTCTTTTAAACCTTTTATTGGCACAGGAATTCCCCAATCAAGGTCTCTAGTAACAGCTCTTTCTTTAAGACCATTATCAATCCACGATTTTACTTGACCATAGACGTTTGTTTTCCAATTTTTTTTATGTCCTTTTAAAATCCATTCAGATATAAATTTTTCATATTTATTTAAAGGAAGATACCAATGTTTAGTTTTTTTTAATACAGGTTTAGAATTACTAATAGTTGATTTAGGATTAATTAATTCATTTGCACTTAATGATGACCCACAGGATTCACATTGATCACCATAAGCTTCATCATTATCACATAAGGGACAAGTCCCTTTAACAAATCTGTCAGCAAGAAATTGTTTAGCTTCATTATCATAAAGTTGTTTAGCTTCTTTTTCAACAAAAACATTTTTTTGATTAAGATTTTTAAAAAATTCTGATGCTGTTTCATGATGAATTTTTTTGGATGTTCTGGAATAATTATCAAAGGATATATCAAATTTCTTAAAAGCATCTTTTATCATAGAATCATATTTGTCAATTATCTCTTTCGGAGTTTTGTTTTCTTTTTTAGCTTTAATTGATATTGCGACACCATGTTCGTCACTTCCACAAATAAAAACTATATCTTTTCCAATAGCTCTTAAGTATCTTGAGTATATATCAGCAGGAATGTAAACACCAGCTAAATGACCAATATGAATAGGACCATTTGTATAAGGTAGAGCAGCTGTAATTGTATATTTTTCTTTAGAATCAGTCATTTATAATATTTTTCAAAAATAAGTTAATTAGTTTATTTTCTTATCTCATTTATTTTTTTATTAATTCGATTTTTTTAACAAAATGTTTTAAATACAACATAATGTTAAATTTAGTAATTTTGAAAAAAAATGTATGAGAACTATTGCTTCTGAAGTAACTGATTATATAAAAACAAAACCTTTTTTGTCAACTGCTCTTTCTCAGGGAATAATTAATTTGACATCTTTAGCTCGAGAAATTCAACCTAATATTGAAAACGGTCTTCGAAAACCTGCAAAAAGTGGAGCTATAGTAATGGCTTTAAAAAGAATTTCTGATAGTTTAGAATTTATTTCTACTCATAAAATAATAGGGGTTTTAAAGAACTTAGGAGATATTACTGTAAGATCATCCCTAGTAGATTATAGTTTTTCAATATCAGAATCACTTTTATTATCTCAAGGGAAATTATTGTCTAAAATTGAAAACTTAAAAGATGTTTTTTATACTTCATCAAGAGGAGTTGCAGAATCAAATATTATTGTAAGCAAAAACATATCTTATTTTGTAGATGAATTGTTTCAAAAAGAAATTTGTAATAGTAAAACAGAGAATTTGTCATCAATAACTATTAAACTTCCTGATGAAAATGTGACTATACCAGGAATATATTATTTTATTTTTCAAAGGTTATCTTGGGAAGGTGTTAACATAAATGAAGTAATATCTACTTCAAACGAATTTACAATTCTTATGGATGAAACTCAGGTTAATATTGCTTTTGAAGTAATAAAAGATTTAAAATCATTATGAGCCCAAAAGTTTATTTATAACTTTATTTAATTTTTTAATATTTTCTATATTGTCTATAATTAATAATAATCTTAGACCTTTCTTTGTTTCCTTTTCTTTAATTCTTACAACTTTATTTTGATTTTGAATTTTTAAAATCAAATTTGAAAAAATATTACTGTTAAAAAATGGATTATTCTGATTATTAATGAAATAACCGATAAACTGATTTTTCTTAATAACTATCTTTTCAATAGCAATTTTTTTCAAAATCCATTTTAACTTAATCGTTTCAATTAATTCATTCGTTTCTTTTGGTATTTTACCAAAACGATCTTTTAATTTTAGTTTAAAATTTTCCAGATTTTCTTTATCATTTATTATAGATAGTTCCTGATATAAAGAAAGTCTTTCAGTTGTATCATTTATATAGTTATCGGGAATAAGTATTTCTAAATCAGTATCTATTTGAATATCTTTAATGTAATAGGGATCATCTAATTTTTCGGATTTATATAATTCTTTGAATTCTTTTTCTTTTAATTCATCAATAGCTTCTTGGAGAATTTTTTGATAAGTTTCAAATCCCATTTCATTAATAAAACCTGATTGATCTGCTCCTAAAAGGTTTCCAGCTCCTCTAATTTCAAGATCTTTCATTGCTATATTAATTCCTGATCCTAGATTAGAATTTTCTTCAATTGCTTTTATTCTTTTAGTTGCTTCTGTTGTCATATTTGAATTTTCAGGTGAAATTAAATAACAAAAAGCTTTTTTATTACTTCTTCCAACTCGACCTCTCATTTGATGTAAATCACTCAATCCAAAATTATTTGCATTATTTATGAAAATTGTATTAGCATTTGGAACATCAAGACCATTTTCTATTATTGTTGTAGCAATAAGTACATCATGTTTGCCTTTAATAAATTCTAACATGGTTTTTTCTAATTTTTTTCCTTGCATTTGACCATGCCCAATTACAATTTTTGCATCAGGGACAAGTCTTTGAATAAATTCAAATACTTCAGAAATGTTATTTACTAAATTGTGAATAAAAAAAACTTGACCTCCTCTTTGCATTTCATAGATAATAGCCTCTTTAATAATATTTTCATCAAATCTAATTATCTCAGTTTGGATTGGATATCTATTAGGAGGTGGCGTTGTAATAATTGAAAGATCTCTTGCTGAAATTAAGCTAAATTGTAATGTTCTTGGAATAGGTGTAGCGGTTAAAGTTAATACATCAACATTTACTTTTAAATTTCGAAGTTTTTCTTTAATTGATACCCCAAATTTTTGTTCTTCGTCTACGATCAATAAACCTAAGTCTTTAAAAATGATATTATTAACTATTTGGTGAGTTCCAATTAAAACATCTATTTTTCCAGAGGTCAATTTTTCAGATATATCTTTTTTTTCTTTTAAGGATCTAAATCTATTTAGATAATCTATAGTTATTGGAAAATCTTTTAATCTTTCGGAAAATGAATTATAATGTTGAAATGCTAAAATTGTTGTTGGGACAAGAACAGCAACTTGTTTATTATTGTCCACAGCTTTAAATGCAGCTCTTATAGCAATTTCTGTTTTACCAAAACCTACATCTCCACAAATTAATCTGTCCATTGGATGTGGAGATTCCATATCTGATTTAACATCATTAGTAGTTTTAGTTTGATCTGGTGTATCTTCAAATAAAAAAGACGCTTCTAACTCCCATTGCAAAGAACTATCAGGATTAAAAGAAAATCCAATTTTTTCTTTTCTTTTTGCATAAAGTTTGATTAAATCAAAGGCTATCTTTTTAACTTTTTTCTTTGTGTTAAGTTTAAGATTTTTCCATGCCTTTGATCCTAATTTATATATTTTAGGAATTGCACCATCTTTCCCATTATATTTAGAAATTTTATAAAGAGAGTGAATACTTAAATAAAGAATATCACTATCTCCATATAAAATTTTTACAGCTTCTTGAAAGCTATTATTAACTTCAATTTTTAATAAACCTGCAAACTTTCCTATTCCATGATCAATATGAGTTACATAATCACCCTTATTTAATTTATTAATTTCTTTAAGACTGAGGTTTTTATAATTAGAATAATTATTTCTTAATTTATATTTGTGATATCTTTCAAAAATTTGGTGATCTGTAAAAAATGAAATTTGCGCTTCTTCATCTTCAAATCCCTTATATAGAGGTTTTATAATTGTCTTATATTTTAAAGGAATTTCCATTTCTTGAAAAATGTCATGAAATCTTTTTGCCTGATTTTCATTTGAACAAAAGATAAAATTTTCAAATCCTTTATCACTATTTCTATTAAGATGATCAATTAATAAATTAAATTTTTTATTGAAACTTGGTTGAGGGTTTTGATCAATTTCAATTTTTTTTAATTTCTTAATGTGAAATGAAGGCTCAAATATTATTACATTTTTGTTTTTAATCTTTTCTGTTATTTCAGAGTCATTTATAAATAAAGTTTTAGGTGTTTGATCATTATTTATTTTTGATTTGTAAAATTTTTCTGCATCACTATATAATTGATTTAAAATTTTCATTGTTTGGTCAAAATCATTAAAAACATATACTGTGTTTTCGTAAAAAAAATCTATTATAGAATCTCTTTTATTTGAAAAATCTATATTAGAAGTGTTCGGAATAATTGTTATGCTATCAAAAGCATTAATTGAAAGTTGAGTTTCAACATTAAAACTACATATTCTTTCAACTTTATCATCAAAAAATTCTAATCGATAGGGATGATTATATGAAAAAGAAAAAATATCTAGAATTCCTCCTCTTATAGAAAATTCTCCTGGAGTTGAAACAAAAGGGACACGATTAAAACCTAATTTAAATAAAAGTTCATTTATTGAATCTAATGAAAAAGATTTTTCTCTATTTATTTTAAGAGATTTTTTGTTTAAAGTACTTTGTGAAATAATTTTTTCAAATATGGCTTCTGAATAACTGACAATTAATCTAGGTTTATTTTTATTTTTTACTTTTTTTAGAACTTCAGATCTTAATAAAATATTTGAATTTTCATAAATTTCTTGAGTGGCTTCTTTTTTAAAACTTGATGGAAAAAATAAGACCTCATCTTTTGAAAGAATATTTTCAAAGTCATTTAAATAATAAGTAGCTTCTTCTTGATTATTTAGTATTATAAAAAAATCATTACTTGACTTTTTAAATAAAGAAGCTATTCTATAACTTTTACCTGATCCAATAAGACCTTTTATATAGATTAATTCATTTGACAAAATGGAATTTTTTATTTCATTTTGAGAAATTAAATTTTTATATAAGTTGATGTTTGGTTTAATTTTTTTGATACAAATATAAACTTCAAAAAGTTTAATTTAATAGTTAATAACTACTAAAAAAAAAATTTAAAATAAAATATTATTAAAGTTACATTAGCTTTAATATAAGTTTTTATGTTTTTAATTTTTGATACAGAAACTACTGGGTTACCCAAAAAGTGGAATGCACCTCTTTCAGATAGTGATAATTGGCCTAGATGTGTTCAAATTGCATGGCAAATTCATGATTTTAGTGGATTATGTATTGAAAATAAAAGTTTTATAATTAAACCAGAAGGATATACTATACCATATGAATCAGAAAAAATTCATGGAATTTCAACTTCATTAGCAAATTTAAGGGGAGAAAAAATAGAAAATGTTTTAAAAACATTTTTGAATTCAATTAATAATTGTAAATACGTATGTGGTCATAATGTTAAGTTTGACATTAATATTATAGGAGCTGAATTAATTAGACTTGGAAATGAGAATAAAATTGAGAAATTTCCAATTATTGATTCGTGTTCAGAGTTTACTGCTGAAATTTGCAAACTTCCTGGAGGAAGAGGAGGAAAGTTTAAATTTCCAACTTTATCTGAATTATATCTTAATTTATTTAATGAGAATTTTGAAGAGGCTCATAATGCAACAGCTGATGTTGAAGCTACTAGTAGGTGTCTAATAGAATTGTTTAGAAGAAAACTTTTAAATAATCAGTCGTCGATAAAGGAGATAGCTCAGATACATGCTAAAATTGAAGAAAAATTTAAGGATGTTGTCCCTGTTTTAGGTTTAGATCATGAAAGTTTTAAGTTAGCTTCAGAGGAATTAAAGAAAAAAGAAGATGATCTAAAATCAACTCCTTTAAAAGTTGATACAGAGTTTTCAAATTTAGAGAATCAAGTTTTTTCTCATCTCCATGTTCATTCTCAATTTTCGATACTTCAGTCAACATCTAAAATTTCAAATTTAATATCTAAAGCTATAGATTATAAAATGCCTGCAATTGCGTTGACTGACCATGCAAATTTAATGGGATCATTTCGACTTATTAAAGAAGTAAAAAACTATAATAAAAGTATTTCAGAAGATAATAATAAAATTAAACCTATTATAGGTTGTGAGTTTTTTGTTTGTGAAAATCACTTAGATAAAACAAGAAGGAATGATGGATATCAAATTGTTTTTTTAGCAAAGAGCAAAAAAGGATATGATAATTTATCAAAAATGAGTTCAATATCATTTAAAGAAGGATTTTATTATGTTCCAAGAATAGATAAAGAGATTGTAGAGAAATATAAAGAGGATCTTATTGTGTTGACAGGAAATTTATATGGAGAGGTTCCTTCGAAAATATTAAATATTGGTTTAACTCAAGGAGAAGAATCATTAGTGTGGTGGAAGAAAAATTTTGGAGATGACTTATACATAGAAATAATGAGACATTCACAAGATGATGAAGATGTAGTAAATGAGACTTTAATTTCATTGTCTAATAAGCACAAAATATCTTTAGTTGCGACAAATAACACATATTATACTGAGAAAAGTCAAGCAAATGCTCACGATATTTTACTTTGCTTAAAAGATGGTGAAAAACAAGTTACACCTATTGGTAAAGGTAGAGGGTTTAGGTATGGTTTAATGAATCATGAATATTATTTTAAATCTCAGGAAGAGATGAAAAAATTATTTTCTGATATTCCAGAAGCAATTAATTCAATAGGAGAAATTATTAATAAAATTGAATATTATGATTTATCTAGAGAAGTGCTTCTTCCAAAGTTTATTATTCCAGAAAGTTTTAAAGAGTTTGTTAATGAGGATGATAGTGTAAGAGAAAATAAATATTTAGAGTTTTTAACTTATGAAGGAGCAAAAAAAAGATACGAAACTATATCTGAGGAAATAAAGGATAGAATTGATTTTGAATTAAATGTTATATCGAATACCGGTTATCCGGGGTATTTTTTAATTGTGCAAGATTTTATTTCTGCTTCAAAAAAAATGGGAGTTTCAGTGGGTCCAGGTAGAGGATCAGCAGCAGGTTCTGTTGTTGCCTATTGTTTAGAAATAACAAATATAGACCCTATAAAATATAATTTGCTTTTTGAAAGATTTCTTAATCCGGATAGAGTAAGTTTACCTGACATTGATATTGATTTTGATGATGAAGGTAGATCAAAAGTTATAGATTATGTTATAGAAAAATATGGATTAAATCAAGTAGCTCAAATAATAACTTATGGGTCAATGGCTGCAAAATCTTCAATTAGAGATACAGCAAGAGTTTTAGATGTATCCTTATCTGATGCAGATAGAATTGCAAAATTAGTTCCAAATATTTCTTTAAATGAAATTTTTAGCTCTTCAATTGAAGAATTAAAAGAAAAATTAAGAGTAGATGAATATAGTAGAGTTAAAGAGTTAAAAGAACTGGTAAAGAGGGATGACTTAATAGCTCAAACTCTTAAACAAGCTCAAATATTAGAGGGAACAATTAGAAATACTGGCACACATGCATGTGGAATTATAATTACTCCTGGAGATTTAACTGATTTTGTTCCTGTTGCAAGAGCTAAAGATTCTGAACTTTTTGCAACTCAATTTGATAATTCAGTTGTAGAAGATGCAGGGCTTTTGAAGATGGATTTTTTAGGTTTAAAAACACTTACTTTAATAAAGGAAACCTGTAAGTTAATAAAGTATAAACATAACGTAGATCTTCATCCAGACTTATTTCCTTTAGATGATAAGATTACTTATGAATTATTTCAACGAGGAGATACAGTTGGAATTTTTCAATATGAATCTTTGGGAATGAAAAAATATTTAAGAGAATTAAAGCCAAATGTTTTTGGAGATTTAATAGCGATGAATGCATTGTATAGACCGGGCCCTTTAGATTATATACCAAGTTTTGTTGCTAGAAAAAATGGTGAAGAATCTATAGTATATGATCTTGATGTTATGGAAGAGTTTCTAAAGGAAACATATGGAATTACAGTTTATCAAGAACAAGTTATGTTATTATCTCAAAAAATTGCTTCATTTTCAAAAGGTGATGCCGATTTATTGAGAAAAGCGATGGGAAAGAAAATTTTAGATCTTTTAAATAATTTAAAGCCAAAATTTATAAAAGGAGGTAAGGCAAATGGTCATGATGAGGAAATTCTTGAAAAAATATGGAAAGATTGGGAAGCTTTTGCTTCGTATGCATTCAATAAGTCACATTCTACTTGTTATGCTTTTATTGGTTATCAAACAGCTTATTTGAAAGCACATTATCCAGCTGAATTTATGGCTGCAGTTTTGTCAAATAACATGAATGATATTAAACAAGTTACTTTTTTTATGGAGGAATGTAGAAGAATGGGATTGAATGTTTTAGGACCAGATGTCAATGAGTCATTTTATAAATTTACTGTAAATGAAAAAAAGGAAATCCGTTTCGGAATGGGAGCTGTTAAAGGAGTGGGTAAAAATGCAGTTAAAACTATAGTTGAAAATAGAAAAGAAAAAAAGTATGATTCTGTTTTTGATTTAGTTAAGAGAATTGATCTTAGATCTGCAAATAAAAAAACATTTGAAAATTTAATTTTAGCAGGAGGTTTAGATTCTTTTGATCAAGCTCATCGAGCTCAATATTTTAATCCTGATGTTGATGGAATTACATTTTTAGAAAGAACTTTAAAGTATGGTTCAAAGTATCAGGAAAATCTTAATTCTTCACAAATCAGTTTATTTGGAGAAAAAACTGAAAAAACTTATCAAGACTTAACAATTCCCCCCTGTGAAAAATGGAATAATCTTATTCAGCTTAAAAGAGAAAAAGAAGTTGTAGGAATATACATATCAGCACACCCTCTTGATGATTTTAAGCAAGAAATAAAACATTTTGTCAGTATTAGTTTTAGTAATATGGTTGACCTTAACCCTTTAATAAATAAAGAATTTTGGGTAGCAGGAATTATTAATGATGTTGAAAATTTAGAAACTAAAAATGGGAGAAGCTGGGCAAAATTTCTAGTTGAAGATTTTACTGATCAACATGAATTTAGAATTTTTGGAGAGGATTATTTAAAATTCAGACATTTTCTAGTAGTTAATCAATTTATTAGAATAAAAATTTTAGTAAAAGAGGGTTGGTACAGTAAAGAAACTGGAAGACAAGGTGATCCTAGAATTCAATTTATGAGCTTTGAATTATTAGAAGATACAATAATAAAAAATTCAAAGAAATTAACTTTTCAAATTAATATTAAACAAATTAAAGATGGTTTAGTTGAAAAGATAGAAAGTAATTTAAATGGGTTTAAAGGGAATAAACATTTGTTTTTTGATATTTATGATAATGATGAAAAAATGAGGATTATACTAAATAGTAAAAAAAACAAAATAGATATAACTCCTAAACTTCTAAAAGAATTAGATAAAGAAGACTTTGATTTTAAGTTAAATTAGAGTTTGATATTTATTTAAATTTTTTAAAAAATTAATTAATTTTGAAGAAAAAATAAAATGGCATTAGAAATTAAAGATTCAAATTTTCAGGAATTAGTTTTAGATTCAGATAAGCCAGTTATGGTTGACTTTTGGGCTGAATGGTGTGGTCCATGTAGAATGGTCGGTCCAATAATTGACGAAATTAGTAACGATTATTCTGGAAAGGCAATTGTAGGAAAACTAGATGTAGATAATAACCAGGAGTTTGCTGCTAAATATGGTGTTCGTAATATACCAACAGTTCTTATTTTTAATAAAGGAGAATTGGTTGATCGTAAAGTTGGAGTTTCCTCAAAGCAAACTTATGCTGAAGCTTTAGATGCTTTAATTTAATTTTTTTGATTACCATTTAATAGGAATAATTAAATTCCAGTGTATATTTGCAAGCATTAAAAAGGTCTGGTAGTTCAGTTGGTTAGAATACATGCCTGTCACGCATGGGGTCGCGGG
>CAYUZY010000056.1:0-12546 GCA_964448645.1 uncultured Flavobacteriaceae bacterium | reverse complement strand
TACTGCCAGCAGTCCAGGCCAATCCAATAATGTATCAGACACTTCAGATGACGGAAATGATATTGATGGTAATACAACAGATGATCCTACAGTCGTATATATGACTTCAACGGCATCAGACACTCAAAATATACCATTAATGGAGGTGACTAAAACGGCTTCAGTAGCAGACACAAACAATAATGCTAAAACTGATCTAGGAGATGTAATAACATATAATATTTCCATTGAAAATAAAGGAAATGTAAAATTATCCGGACTTATAGTTAGTGATACATTAACTGATGGTTTAGGAAATGGACTAACCTTGTCATCAGGATTAACTTATTTAAATGGTTCTTCAGGATCTAATTCCACTACCCTTCAGGTTAGTGGAACAATTAATTATCGCGCGACTTTTAATATTAATCAACAAGCAGTTGATACAGGAAGTATAATTAATACGGTTTCCGTTACTGCAAGTAGTCCAGACAATGTTAATGATGTTAATGATGTTAGTGACGACGGGAATGATAATGATGGAAATACAACAAATGATCCTACAGTTGTAAACACAGTTTCAGAACCAAGCATTAACATAACGAAGTCTGCTACTGTTTCTGATGTAAATGGAAATGGTATTACCGATACAAATGATTTAATCACATATTCAATAATAGTTAATAATAATGGAAATATAACTTTGTCAAACTTGTCTTTAACTGACAGTATTACAACAGGAAATAATGGAGATCTTAGTTTAGATAGTGGTCCAACTTTTAGTTCAGCTACAGCTGGATCAAATTCAAATACTGTTGCAGTTGGAGGGACAATTTCTTATACGGCAACATATGTTATAAATCAGTCTGCTATGGACTCAGGAAGTATAATTAATAGAGCTACTGTAATTGCAAGTTCTCCGGGGCAAACTGGAAATGTAACGGATACTAGTGATGATCCTAATACTGGAACTTCTAATGATCCAACAATTGTAACAACAACATCTTCTCCATCTATTAAAGTGTTAAAATCAGTTACTATATCTGATAACGGAGATGGAGTGAATGGTAAAGGAGATCTTTTACAATATAATATTTCAATTGAAAATACTGGAAATGTTACATTATCCGGACTTACAGTTTCCGATACTTTAACGGATGGCAATAGTTCTACACTTACACTGACAAGTGGCCCTTATTTTTCCGGATCAAATCAGGGTTCTGCACAAGGAAGTTTAAAAGTTAGTGAAACAGCTAATTATATAGCCTTTTATTTAATAGATCAACAGTCTGTTGATAGCGGAAAGGTTATTAATTTAGCTTCAGTAATTGCTAGTTCACCTGGTCAAACTGGAAATGTAACAGACACAAGTGATGATCCTAATACTGGAGCTTTAGAAGATCCAACAGTAGTTTTAATTACAGCATCTCCATCGATTGAAATAACAAAGACAGCTTCAGTTACCGATAGTAATGGTAATAATCTTGTTGATACGGGAGATGTAATTTATTATACATTAAAAATTGTAAATGACGGTCAATTATCCTTGTCAGGCCTAACAATAAGCGATACATTAACTGATGGAGACGGAAACATTATTTCACTAAGCCAACAACCATATTTTGTTTCTTCAAGTTTAAATTCAAGTCCAGGATCAATCAAAGTTGGAGAAACAGTTATTTATAAAGCATTTTATATTATACAACAATCAGTTATTGCCTCAGGAAGTGTTATTAATTCTGCAATTGCCATTGCAAATAGTCCTGGCCAATCATCCAATGTTTCTGATACATCAGATGATGGAAACGATACTGACGGCAACACTTTTGATGATCCAACTGTTGTGAATGTTTCTACAGGATCATCAATTGAGGTTACAAAAACGGCTACAGTAGTTCAAAATGATGGTAATTCAACTAATAATACTGGAGACGTAATAAATTATACTATAATTATTAGAAATACAGGAAGTGTTGATATTTCAAATATATCTCTTGTTGATACATTAACAGATGGAGCTAGTAATACTCTTAGTTTAAATTCATCACCAACTTTTGTAACGGCAACCAGTGGTTCTACATCGATAACAGTTAAGCCCGCTGGATCTATAACATATTCAGCATCTTATACTATTCAAAACTCTGCCTATAATAGTGGCAGTATAAAAAATACAGTTACTGTAACAGGAAGTAGTCCAGGTAATTCTAATGATGTAAGTGATATTAGTGATGATGGAGATGATAGTGATGGTAATACAACCAATGATCCTACAATTGTTTATACAGTTGCACTTCCTTCAATTGAAGCTACAAAAATAGCAACTGTCTCAGATATAAATTCTAATGGAATAAATGATTTTGGAGATATTATTACTTATTCAATTTTAGTTGAAAATACCGGAGCTGTAACTCTAACATCTGTAACAATTTCAGATACTTTAACTGATGCTAATAGTTCAACTATTACATTAACTAGCGGACCATCATTCACAAATTCTTCATCTGGTTCAACTCAAGGAACATTAAAAGCTGGTGAATCTGCAACTTATACTGCAACTTATACAATTTCGTTAGTAGCAGCTGAAACAGGTTCAATAATTAATTATGTGACTGTAACAGGAAGTAGCCCTGGAAACACTAATGATGTCGGAGACATAAGTGATGATGGAAATGATTCAGACGGTAATACATCTAATGACGTAACTGTAGTAGAAATGGTTGCTAACAAAATTCTAGAGGTAACAAAAACAGCTTCTGTTACTGACTTAAATAATAATTCAGTAAATGATTCAGGAGATAGTATTTTGTATACAATAGTAGTTCAAAATAAAGGAAATGTTACTCTTACATCTCTTACACTATCTGATACTTTAACTGATGCTAATAGTTCAACATTAAATCTTATTGCTGGACCTACATTTAGCTCTTCAAGTTCAAGTTCATCTCAAGGAACTTTAAAACCAGGAGAAACAGCAACTTATACAGCAAGCTTTACAATTACTCAAAATGCTGTTAGTACAGGTAAAGTTATCAATACAGTTACCGTGACAGGAAGTAGTCCAGGAAACACAAATGATGTAACTGATGTAAGTGATAATGGTGATGATAGTGATGGTAATACAACTAATGATCCAACAGTTACCTTAATGGCAGTTAATAAATTATTAGAGGTAACCAAAACAGTTTCAGTTACCGACATTAATAATAACAACATTAGTGATGTTGGCGATATAGCTAACTATACAATATTTATCGAAAATAAAGGTAACGTAACAATAACTTCGATAACAATATCTGATACATTAACTAATGGAAATAGTACTCCTTTAAGTTTGAATGGAAGTATTACTTTTAGTTCATCCAGTTCAGGTTCTACAGAAGGGACTCTTACCCCAGGAGAAACAGCCTCTTATACTGTTAGTTATACCATAACCCAAAATGATGTTTCAAGCGGTAGAATTCAAAATTCTGTTACGGTAACAGGAAGTAGCCCAGGAAATACAAATGATTTAAGTGATATAAGTGACGATGGCGATGACACTGATGGAAATACTACAAATGATCCAACAGTAACTCAATTACTAGTTACTAAACAATTAGAAGTTACCAAAACTGCATTAGTAACCGATATTAATAATAATGGAATTAATGATATAGGGGATTCTATACTTTATACAATTAAAATAGAAAATAAAGGTAATGTTACCCTAACCGGAATTACAATTACCGATACTCTTAAGGATGGCAGCGGTAATATATTAACATTAGCATCTGGGCCAACATTTACCTCTTCAACTTCTGGATCTATCCAAGGAACATTAATTTCCGGAGAGATAGGTACTTATACAGCAAGTTATAGTATATCATCAGCAACATTTACAAGTGGAAAAGTCGAAAATTCTGCAACAGCGATAGGAAGTAGTCCAGGAAATACAAATGATGTAACTGATGTAAGTGACGATGGCGATGACACTGATGGAAATACCACAAATGATCCAACAATAACTCAATTACTAGTTACTAAACAATTGGAAGTAACTAAAACAGCCTCAGTAACAGATGTTAATAGTAATAATATTGTAGATAATGGAGATATAATTTCATATGAAATTAAAATTGAAAATAAAGGAAATGTTAATATAACTGGAATAACAATTTTAGACACTTTAACTGATGGAAGCAACAAAACATTATCATTAACAGGTGGTCCAATTTTTGTTTCTTCAACTGCAAGTTCAACTCAAGGAACTTTGATTTCAAACGAGATAGCTACTTATACTGCAAGCTTTACTATATCAGCAGAAGCAGCTTCAAGTGGCTCTATCGTTAATACTGTTACAGTAACGGGAAGTAGTCCAGGAAACACCAATGATGTAAGCGATGTAAGTGACGATGGCGATGACACTGATGGAAATACCATAAATGACCCAACAATAGTTAACACTAGTTCAGACGATATAGGTTTAGAGGTAACAAAAACTTCAAAAATTACAGATAATGGAGATGGAGAAGTAGAAGCAGGAGATATAATTACATATAATATAGAAGTTAGAAATATTGGAAAAACTACTTTAACTAGCGTTACCATTAATGACATTTTAAAAGATGGTGATGGAAATTCATTGGATCTTAGTGATGGCCCTTTTTATACTGGATCTGATAAAGGTTCTAGAGAAGGAGTGTTATTAGCTGGTGAAATTGCAAGTTATTTAGCCTTTTATATTATTGAGCAAAATGCTTCGGAAACAGGAAAAATTATAAATAGTGTTATTGCTACAGGAAGTAGTCCAGGAAAATCAGCGAATGTCTCAGACACAAGTGATGATGGGGACGACACTGATGGCAATTTGGTTGATGATCCTACAGAAGTATTTATTGCTCCAAAACCTAGTATAGAAGTAACTAAAACAGTAGAGATTACAGATAATGGTGATGGAAAACTTGAAACGGGTGATATTTTAACTTATACAATAACTGTTGAGAACACAGGTAATATATCACTTCGAAATTTAAAAATTACAGATACAATTAAAGATGGTTTAGGAAATCCATTAACGTTAAGTAATGGACCTTATTTCTCTGGATCTGATATGGGCTCAGCTGAAGGATTTCTTCAAGTAGGTGAAACAGCAAATTATATAGCTTTTTATATTATTGAACAAAATGCTGCTAATACTTTGAGTATTGAAAACTCTGCTACAGCAATTGCAAGTAGTAGTCTAAATGTTAATAGTGTTACGGATATAAGTGATGATGGCGATGATACTGATGGAAATACGGTTGACGATCCAACAATTGTATTGATAACACCTACACCATTGATTGAAGTTACAAAAATAGCTGAGGTTAATGATATTAATCAAGATGGAGAAACTGGACCAGGTGATATTATTAATTATACAATTACTATTGAGAATATCGGAAATGTTAATCTAATTGATCTCACTCTGATTGACACAATGATTGATGGAAATGGTAAAGCATTAAGTTTAACAACTGGACCAACATTTTTGAATTCTTCTTTAGGATCAAGTCAAGGAAATTTAAAAGTAGGCGAAATTGCTACCTATTCTGCAAGTTATAGGATTAAGATTTCAGATGTTGAAGCAGGAACAATTGATAATAGTGTTCTTGGTAAATCAATTAGTCAATTTGATAATAGTCTTGTTGAAGATGTCAGTGATAATGGTGATGATACTGACAATAATACTGTAGATGATCCAACAAGAACATTTATAACATTTACGCCTGAATATTTAGAAATATTTAACCTTGTTACACCAAATGGTGATGGGCTAAATGATTTCTTTGAAATAAGAGGAGTTGAGAACTTCCCAAATACTTTTGTTAGAATTTATAATAGATGGGGTGTTTTAGTTTTTGAAACTGAAAATTATGAAAACAATGCCGCATCAGATAGAGTATTTAAAGGTTTTTCAAGAGGAAGAATTACTATACAAAAAAATAAGAGATTACCAGTAGGTACATATTACTATATAGTTAATTTCAGAGGCGAAAATCCTGGAAAATCATCATATAGTGGGTATTTATATTTAAATAATTAAGAAATGAACAAAAATTAATGAGAAATAAGTATACTAATTTTTTTGGACTTATAATTTTCTTTTCATTTATATCTAATGCACAGCAAGATGCTCAATATACTGGATATATGTATAGCGTTCAGCTTTTTAATCCTGCTTATGCTGGTTCAAGAGGAAGCACTAGCATTAATTTAATTGGAAGGACACAATGGTTGTCCTTAGAGGGTTCTCCAAAAACATCATCAGTATTTTTAGACACATCTTTTGGTAAAGAAGATAATGTTGGATTAGGATTATCTATTTCATCTGATAAAATTGGACCAACAGCTGAAACAATGTTAAATATAGATTACGCTTATTCTTTAAATTTTTTATGGTCAAAATTAACTTTTGGAATAAAAGCTGGGGTAAATGATTTAGAAGTTGATTATTCAAAATTAAATATAGCCTCTGTAAATGATCCTTTTATTGGATCAAGTAAAAACAGACTTAAGCCAAGATTAGGTTTAGGATTTTATTTTAATACTGATAAGTATTATTTAGGCTTTTCATCTCCAAATATTTTAAAAACTAAATATTATGATGATATTAAAATTTCAAACACGTCTTTTTCAACTGTATCAGACAGAAATCATTATTATGCTATAGCTGGATATGTTTTTGATTTAACCTCAAATATTAAAGTTAAACCAGCAACTTTATTAAAAATTGTTAGAGGATCTCCATTACAGTGGGATCTTTCTGCTAATTTTTTAATTAATTATAATATAACTCTTGGAATTTCTTCAAGACTTGATTCCTCTTTTAGTGCTTTAGCAGGATTTCAATTATCTGATAGCTTTTTTGTTGCATTAGCGTATGATTATAGCACAACTCAATTAAGACAATTTAATGATGGAACATATGAGATAATTATTAGACTTGATCTATTTAACTCTCAAGGTAAAATATTAACGCCAAGGTTTTTTTAATGATAAAAAGTATATAAATAATAAAGTGAAATTTAGAAATTACATATTAGTTTTTTTTCTTACAATAAATTTTGCATTTTCATTTCACTCAGAAAATAGATTAGTGATTTCCAATATTCAGGAGAGTAATTATCACGTAATTACTGGAACATTTAAAAATGGATTTAATGCTTGGGATCAGGTAATTAAATTAAAGAAACTTGGTTATAAAACAGCAAAAATTTTACCCAAAAAAAATGAATTATTTAAGGTTTCGGTTTTAAGTTTTAAAAATTATGATTTAGCAGTTCAGCTTCAAAAAAAACTTGCCTTGGAAGGATTTAAAAAAACTAATATTGAACAGCATGATTTAGATAATAATATTATTGATTATAATAACGCAGTTATTACTGAAAATAAAGAGAATGAAATAGAAGAAATTAATAAAGTTTCTTTAAATGAAATTGAAAATCAAGAAATAATAAAAGATAGTATTGTTTCTAAAACAGAAAAAGAAGATGATATTAAAAAACCACAAATTTTATTAGAAAATTTAGATGATTACTATGAAATAATTGTTGGCAGTTATAGTAATGGATTTAATGCTTGGGATAGAGTAAACGAATTAAAAAAGAAAGGATTTAAATCTTCAAAAATTTTAAAAAGAAAAAATAATCTTTATAGAGTTTCGGTTAAACAAATTAACACTTTAAATAATTTTCAAAATTTATAAATAAAATTAAAAGAAAAAGAAATTACGGAATATAATGTATTAAAATTTTCAAATACTGATTCCAATAAAATTATTGAAGAAGTAATTGATTTAAATAATATTATTTCAAATTTTGATTATGAAAATAAAGGAATTAATAAAGAAGATTCATCTGATGATATTGATTTAATAGCTTCAAATGATGATGACAATAATCAAATAAGTGAGGAATTAGATGAAGTTGAAAAGGAGGATAATAATATTATTATTCAAAAAAATGATTTAGTTAATAATGAAAAAAATTCTATAATTAATGAAATTATTAAAGCAGAAAATCTTGTAGATGAAAATTTTGAGGAGCTATTGGATAAAGAAGAAATTGTTAATACAAATAATGAACAAATAGAGAATAATAATAAAATAAATGAAAATGTAGATGAAGAGAAAAGTATAAGTTTAGATCAGGAAAAGAATATTTCTCAAAACATAAAAACTCAAAACAATCAAATTAATAAAAGAAAAGAAAAAAGAAAAAAATCTGGATTTAACATTTTTTCAGCTTTGCAAGATTTTGATAGAAAAGCATATAGTAGTGCATTGGAAAAATATTTAAACCTAGTTTATGCTGGGAAAGAGAATTATGAAATTTTAAATTATATTTCAAATTCATATTATAATAATAGTCAATATGATAAAGCTGTAATATGGTTTAACAAATTGATTTCTAAATATCCTAAAAAAATAACAGCAGAGAATTATTACAGAGCATCATTAAGTTTTAAAAGTCAAGGTGCTTATGGGGTATCTAATCAATTGCTGGAAAAGTATATAGAAAAAACAAATAATTTGATTGTAAAAAATTATTATTATCAAAATCCAAATTATTTAGATCAAATATTAAAAAATTCAATTTTAGCTGAAATTAAAAAAACAAATATTAATAGTGCAAATTCTGATTTTGGACCTGGGTTTTATGGAGAAAATAAATTGGTTTATTCATCAACAATTAGCAGTACAGGAAATGATTTATATGAATGGACTGATGAACCCTTTTTAGATTTATTTATATCAGAAATAGACAGCTTAGGGAATCTTAGTAATCCAAAACAAATTACGGGAGAGGTAAATACTCCTTATCACGAATCTTCTGCAATTTTGTCTAAAGACAAAAAGACTCTTTATTTTACTAGAAATAATTTTTTTAAAGGGGATTTAGATTTTGATAAAAACAAACAAGTTAATTTGAAAATTTATAAGGCTGAAAGTGAGGATGGAGAAAATTGGGGAAATATTCAAGAGCTACCATTTAATGATGATGAATTTTCGACGGCCCATCCTGCGTTTAGTATTGATGAAAAAAGATTATATTTTGCTTCTGATAGACCAGGTTCATTTGGATATTCTGATATTTGGTATGTAGATATTTTAGAAAATGGTGAATATGGTGATCCTGTAAATCTTGGACCAAATATAAATACTGAGTTTAGAGAGTCTTTTCCTTTCATAAGTGACAATAATATTTTATATTTTTCAAGTGATGGCAGAATGGGCTTGGGCGGATTTGATATATATTACAGTAATTTAGATTCTTATGGATTTCCAGCTGAATCTAAAAATTTTGGAAAACCTTTAAATAGTAGAATGGACGATTTTGGGTTTATATATAATTCCAAAAATAACTTTGGCTATTTTTCTTCAAATCGTAATGGATATAATGGTAGTAAATCAGATGAGGTATACCAATTTAAAATGTTAGCATCTTCAGCTTGTGGATCTATTTTAAGTGGAATAGTTAGGGATAAATATACGGGTCAAATTTTACCTGGGGCAGTCGTTGAATTAGAGGATAATTATGGGAATTTAATTGCTAACCAAATTGTTAAAGAGGATGCAAAATATGATTTTAGTAAAGAAGCTGAGTGTTCAAAATGTTACACAGTAAAAGCTAGAAAAGGTGTAGGCTATTCAAGTTTTCAAAAGAATATTTGTATTCCAGAATCCTCAACTAAAATATTTACAAATATTGATTTAGATTGGGCTAAAGATTGTCTTCCAGATGATTTAGAATGTCTTTTTAATATAAATCCAATATATTTTGATTTAGACAAATATTATATTAGAAGAGATGCAGCAAAAGAATTAAAAAAGGTATATACTGTTATGGTTAGATATCCAAATATGAAAATTAATATTGAATCTCACACTGATTCAAGAGCATCAAATAAATATAACTTGGCCCTTTCTTATAACAGAGCTAGGTCTACAAAATCATGGTTAGTTAAAAGAGGAATTAATGAAAAAAGAATATCAACTAGTGCAATAGGAGAAATGGATCTTGACAATTATTGTGAGGATAATATTAATTGTCAGGAACAAGAACATCAAATGAATAGAAGATCAATTTTTAAAATTAGAGAGTATTAATTAAAAGTTTATATATGAGAAATTTATTTATATTTTTTACGGTTATTAATTTTAATTTATTGTTAGCTCAAGATAACTCAGCAACAATAAAAACAATAAATGAAAGAGAATTAAAAATTTATAAAGGGAATTCCAACATTAACATTTTTTTTGAATTTTGTGACTCTTCAAATCTAAAAGATTGTAATACAAATGTCATTAAATTTGATTTAAGGGGCATAGTTAAAATTTTAGATGATAAAGAAAAGTTAGGAAAAATAAATATTCAAGAAAATGGAACTTTAGTTTATAGAAAAGATGGGACAATCTCAATAGTATCTATGGCAGGAATTGAATCGGATCTTATAGAGACTAATATATTAAGAGATACGGTAAGAGACGTTTTTTTTTAATTTTCAAAAAATGAAATTAGTTTTTTCATTTTTTGAGTAAGACTATTAACGGAGTTAGAATACCTTTGATCCCATTCATCTAATTTATCAGAGGATTTTAGTGCAATTTCATATTCAATTCCAGGTAAAATCCATGCTCCATAACCACTAAAAGGATCAGAGGAAGCATATAGAGATCTATACCAATTTCCATAGTACATTCCTTTATAATCAATAAAACTTTTTTCAAGAGATATCATTAGTTTATTAATAGATTTTATTTTTTTTCTAGACAATTTTTTTTCTTTATTAGCTAATAAAATTTTAGAAGATAATTCAGAAGAGGATTCGCTGAGTTTTATTATAGATTCTTTTGATAACTTAAACCCTTTGAATTTAGAATCATATTTTTTTATTTTATTTTCAACTCTTTCAAAATGAATTTTTAAATCTTTGGCATAACGTTCAACATCATACAATATAATTTCACTATTTGCTAATCTTAATGCCATTATACCTGCTATTTTTTCAATTGTTTGGCCCATTTTAAATTCTGGGTCTACAAAGTTTTTGTAATAATGGAAACTGTCATAATTAGAATGATATAATGTAGTCCCTCCACTTCCACCAGACATAGATGGAATTCCTAAATGCATATAAAAACCTACATGATCTGATCCGCCACCAAGATTTCCAATTGGAGGTTCTTGATTTTCTTCTCCTTTCCAAAAGGAGAATACAGTCTCATCAGTGTAGGGAAATTTTACTTCTTTTGTCGCATCTATAATTAATTTTTTTAAACTTGGAGCAGAAGAAGCCCCAAATTTTTTGCCTGAAACGGCTCCATCAAAATTTAAATAAGCAACTCCTTTGGCAGAAAGATCTTCTCTCATTTGTTCTACCCATTCTGTTGAACCGATCAAACCATGCTCTTCAGCATCCCAGTGGCCAATTAAAATTGATCTTTTTGGCTTATAACCTTTCTTAATTAATTTTCCTAAACTTTCACTTAAACTTAATAACATAGCTGTCCCACTACTTGGGTCAGTTGCACCGAAGCCCCATGCGTCAAGATGACAACCAAGGATGATCCACTCATTTGGATATTTATCTCCTTTTATTGAACCAATCACATTATTAATTCTAACAAAATTTCTTTTTTGATCAACTTTTAATCTCACTTTAAGATTAGAACCGCCTTCTATTCTATAAGTAAAGGGAAGACCTCCTTGCCAAGAAGAAGGAACAGGGCTTCCTTTCATTTTTTCTAATATTTTTTGAGCTGCTCCATATGAAAGAGGAGTCACAGGAATTTTATGAAGTTCTACCTTTTCTGGATTCAGTCTTTTAATTTTTTTTCTATTATCTAATGGTAGAGCTGGCTCAAAAGGTGTTAAAGGATCACCGGAAAATTTTTGAGTTTTAAGACTGCCTCTTTGAATAGTACTTTCATTGTAATAGGGTCCTTCTGGATAGACTAAACCCTTAGTGAACCCGCTATCTTTTGGATCAGTATAAATAATTAATCCAATTGCTCCATTTTCTTGAGCAAACTTTGCCTTGTACCCTCTAAAATTTCCACCATATCGAGCAATAACAATTTTCTCTTTTATTTGAATGCCAAGATTGTTTAATTTTTCAAAATCTTCTTTTCTTCCATAGTTAGCATAAACTATTTCAGCAGTTACATCTCCACTCCCTGAATAGGCATTCCAGCCTTTCCATAATCCTGGATCTGTAGAAAAAGGGTCTTCATTTAAAATATCTTCTTGCTGATTTAAAGGCTCTCTTGATGGAAGAACTATTTCAACTAATGAGTTACCGGGCTCTTTACTCATATAAACATCATAAGGGTAAAGCATAGCCTTTAAACCTGCATTAGACATAGTTTCTTTAATATAGTTTTGAACCTGCTCATTAGCTATACTTCCACTAACATGAGGCTTTTTTGTAAGTTCTTTTAAATGAGATTTAAAGGAATCTGGGTTAACTAAATTGAGAAATAATTTTTCAACTTCTTTTTCGTCTATATTATTTTGTGAAAAAAGAGAAAAATTTACTAATAGT
>CAYUZY010000055.1:0-12763 GCA_964448645.1 uncultured Flavobacteriaceae bacterium | reverse complement strand
TTTCCATTAAAAAAAATCTCTCTATCAATAATAATAGATGTTCCTACTATTTTATTATTATCATTCTCAACAATTATAATATTATTATTGCTTAATATTTTATTTTGTATAATTAGTTTTTCTAAATCTCCTTTAAAAAACACTTTTGCAATCAAAAAAACTACATCTTTTATTTTATTTTTATCATTTAAAAGACCTACTTTCATTTAGATTCAATTTTTAAATTATTAATTAATGAATCAATTTCTTGAATTGTTACATCTTGATGAATTGGAACTGGTAAAACTTCAACAATTTCTTGAAAATTTGAATTTTGATTTTTATCAAAATGTCTAATTCCAATTTCTTTATTTTGATTATTTAAAGATATAGAAGCTTTAGGGTCTAAGTTAATAAGACATGGCAATCTATTTTCATCAGAAAGGTTGTCTGTGATAGAATACTTTTTTAATTTTGTCAACTTATTTTTTCTGTCTTCAACGAAGATCTTCCATTTTTTTGTTTTTTTCCATATTTCATTAGATTGAAAAATTGATATTCCCAAATATCCGTTCTCTCCAGCATTCCAATATTTATGTAATCCTAATATTTTTAGACTCAAAAGTCTAAGAATCCACTGAAAAAATATAAATGGACCATATTTAATTTTCTTTCTTATTTTTTCAGCGTCTTCCTTATTTTTACACCATAAAACCCCCCCTGAACTAGAACCTAAAATTTTATTTAAAGACCATATTTCAAATAAGCCCCCTTGAGATAATAAATTACTTCCAGGGAAATACAAAGAATCAACGCTGTCTTCAATAATATTTTTCATTTTACTTTTATGAGAATATCCCCATTGATGATAAATTAATTCATAGTTATTTAAAAAATTTTCATTATTGTCAGGTGTTGTAATTTGACCAACAATATTTAAAACACAATGAGATGCAAAAGGAAAGACTTTTAATTTTTTTTTTCTATCTAAATTTGATTCTTTTAAAGCTATATATAAAGCAACTCTTCCACTTGAACAAACAACAGGATAAGCTGATGGAAACATTTTTTTTAATTTATTTTCCAATTTTTTAACTGAATTAAAACCAAAAAAATTTTTTAAAATAATTCTTGTTTTTGGCCATAGAAAATGTTTCTTCATATTCTAAAAATTAATTATTTAAAAAGAGTATATTGAGGAAATAAATGTGTAGTAAAACCATTTTTAAATTTTCCAATATTTATTTCTTTTAAGGAAGGCTTTGGATCATCTACTTCAAAAGGGACTTTTCCAAGTCTATACCATAATAAATTCATTTTCTTGAATTCATTTATTGCTTTAAATTGAATAACATGACCAATTGGATAATCAAAAAGATCTCTGTCATATGCTGCAATCGCATAATAACTTTCGGTTTTTGTTAAAAAAAATATTGATCCTCCAACCATTTTATTTTCTTTATCTAAACAATAAATAAAAAATAAATCTTTATCAACTAAACCTTTTTTAAGAATATCCCAGCTTTTATCGGATCTAGTTTTTCTTCCAGCAGCTTTATAGTGTAATGCTTTAAATTCTTTCCACATTTTTTTTGAAATTGAAAACTTTGCTTGAACATCCCATATTTTTTGACCTTTTGATATTAAAGATTTATAACTTTTTCTAATTGAATTCTTAATATCATTTATATCATTTTCCAAATAAACAAAAGCTTCCCTATGAATAATACATTTATAATTATTGCTGACAATCATTTTATGCCATTGAGATATTGACGAAGAAGGAAAGATATTATCAATAAATTTAAATGATTTTATATTCAATTTTAATTTAAGTTTATCTAAAAAATTTAAAATAACTTCTATTGTTTTTTTTTTAATTTTTTCTGTTAATCCTTTAACAAATAATGGTGGTAGAATTTTTTGTTCTAAAAATTCTATAACGAAAGATTCTTTGTCATGATATATAAATAAAGGGAAAATTGAAACATGTTTATCATGATTCTTGATTATTAATGAAAAATCTTGAGCAAATTTATATTTTGACTTAATTATTTCAAAAGTGAAATCTATATTTAAATTTGAATAAAAATAAGGTTGATAATCAATTTTTGATAAAAATAAATTCCATTCATTTTTATTTCTAAAACAAATTTTGAAGTTTTTTACTAATTCTGAACCAGAAAAAGCTTTTTTAATATCATTTAATATTTTATGCATTTCCATTAAAACAAATTTTGAAATCCTATAGGCTTTTTGATAACATCAACAATTTTTTCAATTTCCAAATCCTTCAAACTTGGAAAAATTGGTATTGAAATAGCTTCTTTATAATATTTTTCAGCTTCAGGAAAATCCTTTTTATTAAAACCCATTTTCTTATAATAGGGTTGACGATAAATAGGAATATAATGCAAATTAACCCAGATTCCTGAAGCTCTAAATTTTTCAAAAACAGATTTTTGATCATAATAAGAGTTACCTTTAACTCTTATTATATATAAATGTCTTGAAGAATAATTGTCTATTGAAATTTCTTGAACTTTAATGTCTAATTCTTTAAATAATGAATCATATTTTTCTGCTATTTCATTTCTATTGGAAACAAATTCATCTACTCTTTTTAATTGACTAATTCCAAGAGATGCCATTACATCATTCAATCTATAATTAAACCCCAGTTCTAGTTGTTCATAATACCATGGACCATCCGGAACATTTTTCATTTCTTGAGAATGCCTTGTAATTCCATGACTTCTATATCTACCTAATAAAGTTGAAATTTTAGGATTATTTGTAGTACACATACCTCCTTCACATGTCGTAATTATTTTAACTGGGTGAAAACTAAATACAGTAATATCACTATATCTACAGTTTCCTATTAGCTCTCCTTTATATTTTGCTCCGATTGCATGAGATGCATCTTCAATTATTTTAAAACCATATATTTTAGATAAATTATTAATTCTATCCATTTCACAAGATTGTCCTGATAAGTGAACTGGTATTACAACTTTTGGTAAAGTGTTCATTTTTTTTGCTTTGATTAACTTCTCTTCTAAAGCATCTACACTCATATTATATGAAATCGGATCAATATCAACAAAATCAATATTTGCTCCACAATAAAGAGCACAATTTGATGAAGCAACAAAAGATATTGGACTGGTCCAAACAATATCTCCCTTTTTTACCCCTAATGATAAACATGCAATATGAAGTGCACTCGTTCCGCTATTTACAGCACACGCAAATCTTGATTTACAATATTTAGAAACTTTTTTTTCAAATTCAGGTGTAACTGGTCCTTGAGTAATAAAATCAGATTTCAAAACTTTAACTACAGCTTTTATATCTGCCTCTGAAATTTCTTGCCTTGCATATGGAATCATATTTTCTGTTTATTTAATATTAACATATCATTAAGTTGCTGATTTAATGTTTTTATTGAACTAGAAATTGAATTTTTTAATTTTTTATTAGATAAACTAAGGTCAAAAGGTCTCTTTATTAAATCTTTTCTTTTTGATATAAAAGATTTTTTAATTAATTCTGATCTAATCCCCATCTCAGAAGCTATTTTTAAACCAAATTCATATTTTGTTATTCTTTCATCTCCAACGACATTATAAATTCCAAATAAATCCTGAAATAAAAGTTTCTCAGTCAAATCAATTAACTCATCAATATGTATTGGAGTAAAATAAACATCATGAAACAAATTAACACTTTTATTTATAGATATATTATCAACAATATAATCGGAAAAAGATCTTCTATAACTTGGTCCTTTTCCAAAAAAATTTGTTCTAATAATTAAAGCATTAGGATTTAATTTAGAAACCATTTTTTCTGAAATTAATTTTGTTTTTCCATAATAGTTTAATGGTTCTGGTAAACATTCCTCATCAGTATATTTTTTTGAACCATCAAACAAATGATCAGTTGAAATATGAACTTGTTTAATTCCCAATGAAGAACATAATTTTGAAAAAACTTCACACAAATTACAATGAACAAATTCAGCTAACTTCGGGTCCTCATGACATTTTTCAACATTGGTTAATCCTGAACAATTAATTAATATATCTATCTTATTTTTTTTCAAAACATTCTTTATTATCATATTATCATTAAAATCAATAATAATAGATTTAGTTCCTTCTATGGATATAAGTCTTTTATTGATTCCTAAAAAAATATTATATCTATCTTTCCATTTCATTGCCCAATTAGATCCAAGTAATCCCGATCCTCCAATAATTAAAACATTTTTCATAATGACATAAGTTTAAATTTAGAAGTATCTAAACTGATATTTTTCAAAATATTTCTTCCATCAAAAATTTGAATGGGTGAATCAATTAGCTCTGAAAAACTATTCCAATCATAATTTTTAAATTCATCCCACTCAGTTAATATTGCAACTCCATTTGAATTTTTTAAGGAACTATAATGATCACTATAAACTTTTATATTAATTAATAAATTATATATCTTATCTTCAGAGAAACCTCTATAATCCCACAATGTTTTTAAATCATTTATGACCCTATTTTCTTCTGTCATAGGATCATAAACATTAATTTTATATCCTGCTTTTAAAAGGTAGTCTGCAACATAAATTGCAGCTGATTCTCTTGAATCATTTGTATTTTTTTTAAATGACCATCCAAAAAAAGTTACAATATTGCCATCAATATTGTTAATTATTTTTTTAGCAAAACGATTTTTTTGATAATCATTTATCTTAATAACTTGAAGCCAATATTCTGCAACTTCATTTAAACCATAATTTTGACAAAGATATACTAGGTTTAAAATGTCTTTTTGGAAACAACTTCCCCCAAATCCAACTGACACTTTTAAAAATTCTTTGCCAATTCTTGAATCCATACCTATAGCTTTTGAGACCTCATCGATATCTGCTTCCGTTTTTTCGCATAGACTAGAAAGAGAATTTATGGATGAAATTCTTTGAGCAAGCATGGCATTAGAAGCAAGTTTAGAAAGCTCAGAAGACCAAATATTTGTGGTTAATATTTTATTTTTTGGAATCCAATTTAAATAAATTTCAACTAAAGCATTTACTGCTTTTTTACCAGTTTCTGTAGAGTCTCCACCTATAAGAACTCTATCAGATTTAAATAAATCCTGAATTGCAGTTCCTTCTGCAAGAAATTCTGGATTTGAAATCACTTCAAATTTTATTTTCTGATTATTTTTAATTAAAATTTCTTTAATTTTTTCAGCTGTTCTAACTGGTAAAGTAGACTTTTCAACAACTATTTTATCTGAGTTAGAAGCCAGAGCAATCCTTTTTGCAGAATTTTCTACATACCTTAAGTCTGCAGCCATTCCTTTTCCATCTCCTTCAGTTAAAGTTGGAGTATTAACTGCCATGAAAATCATATCTGATTCATCAATGGTTTTATCAATTTCATTTGAAAAAAATAAATTTTTTCCTCTTACTTTATTTATAACATCCCCTAAACCAGGTTCATAAACAGGTAAATTGTTTAAATTTTTTTCATTCCAAGCTGAAATTCTTTCAGAATTAATATCAACTACAGTTACTTTTAAATGAGGGCATTTTAAAGCTATAACGGCCATTGTAGGACCTCCAACATATCCAGCTCCAATACAACAAATATTTTTTATTTTCATAGATTAAAAATTGTTATTTTTTAATAACCAAGAAGAAGATTGAACTTTTGATCCGAAACCATCTATCATTTTAATATTTAATTCCTTACAAACTTTAGACTCTAATATTGAATTATTATCTTGATCTCCTCCATTTGCAAAAAAAAGTTCAAATTCATTTTTTAATTCATTATATATTTTTTGAATAGTTTTTGAAACAGATTTATCTTTATCAATTGATAAATAAACTTTATCCACAACCCTTAATTCACTAATAATTAGTTGCCTCTCTTTTTCATCCATAAATTTTTTTGATCCCTTTAATTCTCTTTGAAAATCATTATTAACAATTACAATTAAAATATCTCCTTTTTTCTTAGAAAGTTTAAAATATTCTATATGTCCCTTATGAAGAGGATTAAAATAACCCGATACAATTAATCCTTTTTTCATCTATACTCTTTTATAATCATCTTCGATTCTTACTATATCATCTTCTCCAAAATAAGTTCCTGTTTGAACTTCAATAAAAACTAATTTTTCTTCTCTATTATTTTGGATTCGATGTTTTGCGCCAATAGGTATTGTTATTGTTTGCCCTTTACTAAATTTACTTTCAACACCATCAATATTTATTTTTGCCTCTCCATTAATAATAACCCAGAATTCAGATCTAAAATTATGATATTGATAAGAAAGTCGGTGACCTGGTTCTACCTCAATTTTTTTTATTTTATAATTTGACTCATTATGCAAAACATAAAATCTACCCCAAGGACGTTCTTCTTTATCGACTGAAATCATTATACTTTATTATTATATAAAACTATGTTTGGTTGATCATTTAAAATTTTAGTGGCTAAATAGAAACTAACCTTTCTTTTAATTAATTTTTCAATTTTTTCTTCTAATTGAGCTATATATTCCATGTTTAAATTCTTACCAATAAGAAATACTTCTATATTACCCGAGTCGAAACCCTTAGCATAATCTCCAACCAAAATAATCTGATTTACATGACCCATTCTATTCAAAACTGTTTCAACTAAATCTTCGAGACCTAAATGTTTTAAAACAACTTTTTGAAGAATTGCAAATAAAGGATGTTTTACATTAGCTTTATATTCAACTTTATTGTTAGATTTAACTTTTTCTAGATAACCAGCCCCATATAGATGATTTAGTTCTTTTCTAATTGCATTAGAAGATTCTCCCATTTCGGTCGCTAAACCATTTAAGTAACCCCGGTTGGCTTGAGAAATAAAAAATTTCAACAATAGTCTCAACCGGGTTTTAGAAGTAATTAATTCACCTAACATTTAATTAAATTATTATCAAGTACCAAAAGTACTTAAAAAAAATTTAATTATAGCAAAAATAAGGTAAAAAAAGTACTTATTTTAGCTGCAATTTTGATTGAAAGCCTGTCTTGCTTGCTCATAACCACTATCAAGAGAAGTTTGAAGAAATGGACAAGCTCCTAAATTATCCCCCATAGCAATAAAAATAATTGCTTTAATATACTCAGCTTTTCCAGTTAGAGGATTCATTTCATTAATAACAACATCTATATGTTTTTCTGCATTAATTAAATCTCCAATTAAATAATATGATGCCGCGGCATTTTCTCTATAAGAAAATTCTAAAGGATTTAATTCAATTGATTTTTGATAGTATTCAGCTGCAAGTTTATAATTCTTGTTATTATAAAATTCAAGAGCTCTTTGTGATATATTTAAAGCTTCAGCAAAATTTTGATTTCCAACTGCTATCGACTTATACAAATTATCAAATTCCAAATCATTGCTAAATTTATTTTTTGCAATTTTTGCTCTTTCAGTTAAAATCTTATTTCCTGGTGGGGTAAAATTTGAAGCCGCAACCAAATAATTTTTCCAATTTATTTTGTTGTCTTTATAGGTTAATAACTCAAAAGCTTTATTAATCTCAAATATATCTCTTTTTTGAATCAAAATATTAACATAATTAGTAGAATGCAGAGAGTTATTTGGAAGATTATAAAAAGCTTTTCTTCCATAATAATATGCACTATCAAGATTTCCTTTAGCCAAAAAAATTTGACTTTTTAATAACTCACTATAATAAAGATATGGATTAGCATTGGTGCCTTCACTTAGAAGCTTTAATGCTTTATCATATTTTTTTGCATTGAAATAATATCTGGCTTTAACAGACTTCATTGGAATCGTGGTGACAGTTATATTTGGCATTTCTGGAACAAAATCATCAATATTATCAATAGGAACAGTAAAAGTATTTGAATTAAAATCCCTTAATAGAACCATTTGTCCTTTAAGAGAATTATACGTTGTATTGGTTACAAATAAACAAAAAAATAGAGTCAAAATAGATGATATTATAAAAATTGGATTTATAAACTTATACTTAATTCCTTTTTCAGCTAGTTTATTATAATTTATGATGTAATTATTTATTATTGCTAATAACATCGTCCAAACTACAAGCACTTGAGGTCTCGCAATCGGAAAATTAAGATTTGCATCAATAGAATAAACTCCCAATGAAATAATTAAAATAAAAATAAAAACTTTATCCTTTTCACTAATTTTTGATTTCCAGATAATTTTAAGTCCAAAAATTACAGTAACTAAAAATATTCCTAGATAAAGAAAAAAACCAAAAATACCTAATTCAGCTCCTAATTGAATAAAATCACTATGAGCATGATAAGGAACAATATATCCTGTTATATCTCTATTATCGTATTCAATAGATTTTAACTTCCAATTTCCTAGGCCAACTCCAAAAATTGGATTTGAAACAACGTGTTTATAAACATCTTCATAATATCTTAATCGTTGATTTACTGAACCATCATTTGTTCCAAATGAAATTGTAGCCGCCCTAGATACTGCATCTACTCCTTTATCAGCATAATAAATTTGATTAATTAAAACTGCAAATAAAAGTGGAATTATAAAATAAAAATTAACCAATAATGCTTTAATCGATTTTTTTGATTTTAAAAATAAAACGGTATTTAATAAGATGTACGAAAATAAAATTAGGCCAAGTGCTAAAAATGCAGCACGACTTTCAATTATAGTTAAACATAAAATGGATGAAAAAAGAATTAGAGATAATAATATTTTTAATAAATTTTTTTTTGATATATAAATTAAATACAAAGCAAATGGAATTTTAATTGCAATTGAAAAAGCTGTAATGTTTCTGTTAGCAGTGACCCCTTTTAAACTACCTGAAGAAATAACGCCAGTTGAATCAATCATTTCCATTGCTTGATTTAACACTGCATATATTTCAATAGAAAGAATAATTAAAATAAAGTACGAGATCAAAATTGACTTAGACTTCACTTTATGAAAAAAAACACTCATAAATAAAAACATCAAAAAAACATTAATTTGTCTTGCAATATTTACGAGAACTTCTGTAGAATTAATTGCATAAAAATATGAAGTTGAAGCCCATAAAATAAAAGAAATATAAATTACTGAAACCCAAGTTCTTAGACTAACATTTAAGGATAATCCAAAAGACTTTAAATAAAACCCAACATATAAAGAAGAAATAGAATTTAAAAAACTCATCACTAACCATTGTGGTGCTATTTTATCAACAGCTTCCCAATTTGGCACAAAACCAATACACAAGTACAAAAGAATTAGAAGTATTGGAAAGAAATTATCAGTTTGAATTCTTGATGAATAATTTTTGGCCATTTTTAAATTTATTTTCTAAATTAAAAATTAATTAATGAAAAATTCAAAAAGATTTATCTTTATATAATGATTGATAAAATATTCTTTTTTCTTTTATTTTTATTAAGTACTTTCTTAGCAATTATAGTTCAAAAATTTTTTATAAAATATAGAAAATTCGATGATTTTAATCATAGGACATCTCATAATACTTTAGCAACAAAAACAGGGGGAATTAGTGTTTTTATATGCCTATTTATTTTTTCGTTTTTCCCCTATTTAAAAGGAATTGAAATTTTTGACTTTTCACTTCTTATTCCTCTTAGTATAATGTTTGTGGTTGGAGTATATGATGATTTTTACAACGCTGATTTCAAACTAAAATTTCTTTTACAAATTATAGTTGCCAAAATAATCATTGATCAAGGGTTTGTAATTGATTCTTTTCATGGTGTTTTTGGCATTTATGAATTGCCTAGAATTTTTTCTCAAATATTTACAGTATTTGTTTTTTTAATTATAGTAAATGCTATAAATTTTATAGATGGAATTGATGGTCTTGCAATAACTGAGGTAATTAAAACTATTTTAATAATTGAACTAATTTCAGTTGAAAAAACTCCATTATACATTATTGGTTTAATGGTTATTTTATCATTAATTCCTTTATATTACTTCAATTATAAAAAAAATAATAAAATTTTTTTAGGAGATGGGGGTTCTTTACTTTTAGGGGCATTCGTATCTATTTACATTTTTTATATTTTAAGTGAAAATTATACAACTAAACCCTTTTTTAACTTAAATAAAGCTCTTCTATCAATTTTAATAATTATATATCCATTAATTGATTTATTAAGAGTTTTTATAATTAGAATCTATAATAAAAAATCTCCATTTATTGCTGACAAAAATCATATTCATCATAAAATATTAGATATTGTAAAATCTCATTTTTTAGTGGTTTTAATAATCCAGTGCATTTCATTATTTTTTATTTTTACATGTTTTATTACTTTTTAAATGAAAAAAAAAATTTTAGCATTAGTGATCATTCTTAATTATAGTTGTTCTCCTATTGATTGTACTAAAATTGAATGGATAAGTTATGAGGAAAAAGTTGTTGGGTATAATGGAGAACCTTTGACAGGTAAATGTAAATTCTTTTATGAAAATGGAGATATAAGAAGTAGAAGAGAATATTTTGAAGGGAAATATCATGGCCCATGGAAATTTTACTATAAAAATGGTGAAATAGAAACACAAGGTCAGTATAATAAAGGTAAAAAAACTGGGGAATGGAAATATTTTTATGAAACTGGAAAAATTAAACAAGTAAGTTATTACAAAGATGGAGAAGGAATTGGTGTGTGGAAAAAATTTGATGAAAAAGGAAATCTTAATTGGGGAAAAAATTGGGGAAAACCAATAAACTAATTACAAAACTGATATAAAACATTTTTAGCACCAACAAATCCATAACTCATAGATTTTTTTAACAAATCACATCCCTGTTTAATATTTTTATCTTTGATTAAATTAACTCCCTTGTAAAACTCTGACTTTCCAGTTCTTGGGTTTAACGAATCTATAACTATATCAAAATATTTATAAGCATTATATGTATCACCCATCTTTTGATAGCAAATTGCTATATTCTCATAGTAACTATATTCAGCGGGATCTAAGTTAATTGCATCTTGATAGTTTTCAATTGCTAAAATAAAATTACCCTGATTAAAATTTTCTTCTCCAGCTAAATAAACTTCAATACTTTTAGTGAATTTTTCTTTTCCTATTCTTATAAATTTTTCAAGTTCCTTGAAATCTTCATCCTCAGGAAATGCTTCAATTAACGAATCAATATTTTTTTTCATTTCTATATTTCCAGGGCCATAAATCTCACTTTTTGAATTTAAATAAGACTTCCAAACTAGGGGTGTTTTAAAATTTATCATACTAAAGGCATAGTCAATTTCTTTTATATCTTTTCTTTTTCTTAGCTCATTAAAATATTGAGTTGAGTGAGATGCATTTGAAGGAAGCTTGTAAAATGCTTTTCGAATATATTTATAAACACTATCATCAATTTTTAAACCTTTAAAAGCTTGAACCATCATATTTTCTCTAAATCCAGAATATGGATTTAAATTTTTTTTACTTAGTAAATTTAAAGCTTCTTCATATCTTCCTTCTTGAATAAAATAATTTGCTTTTAATTCATTGATTGGAAGAACTGTTGCTGTTAAATTTGGAAAAGTTTCTTGAACTAAATGAATGTTATTTGTGGATAAAATCTTAGAATTTCCATTGTAATCACTATATAAAACATACTGATCTCTTAAAGAGACAAAATTTTTATAACTTGAATAGATTGCCACTGTTGAAAAAAATAAAACAATTGAAATAATTGTAATATCAAAAAATCTGCTTTTAGAAAGGCTCAATTTTTGAACTTGATTTAAATTGATAATAAATGACAAAACTAAAATTAATGAAAGTTGATTTATTGGTCTAGCAATTGGAAAATTTAGTAAAGAATCAAAAAGATAAACTAATATTGAACTAAATATGTAGATAAGAAATAAATCTTTTCTGTCTTTTAAGTAATAATTATATAGCATTAAAAGTATGAATGTAAAAACCATTACATAAGATATCATTGCTAAAATTCCACTTTCAGAACCTATTTGTAGAAAATCATTATGAGCATGATATGGTATTATATACTGCTGAATATTTTTTTTATCATAATCAATAGAAACTAATTTCCAATTTCCAATACCTATGCCAAAAAAAATATTTTTAGATATTGAGCTCAATGCATGTTTATAAAATCTTAATCTTTGATTAACTGAGCCATCATTTGTGCTCATTGAAATTGTAGAAGCTCTATTAAAAAAAGAATTTTGTTCCTTGCTGGATAAAAATCCATTAGATAATAATATAGATAAAATAATGGGTATAATTATAAAAATAGATTTTACAAATTTTAATTTAAAATTATTTTTATTACTTAATATAAATTTTATAAAAAAGTATATTAAGATAACCAAAAAGCTAGTAATGAAAGCTCCTCTAGAATTTAAAATAATTATTACAAAAAAAGTGACTGTTAATAAAACTGATATTATAAATCTTGATAGTAATTTTTTTCTAGTTTCTAAATAATAAAGAATTATAGGTAATTTAAAAACAATTGAGAAAGACGTTACATTAACATTTGCTGAGGCTCCGATATAGTCTAAACTTCTAGCTAATACATATCCTTGACTACTAATATCGTTTAACATAGGATAAAAAGACATAATAATTTCAACTGTAAAAATTATTAGTACTAAATCCAAAATAAAACTTTTGGGATTAATTAAAAGTTTATTTAATTCTATTAAGTTTAATAGGCAAAAAAAAATTGAAAAATAATTTGAAAA
>CAYUZY010000054.1:0-12824 GCA_964448645.1 uncultured Flavobacteriaceae bacterium | reverse complement strand
GCACCATCATCATACCCTTGATTATTGCCACTATTTACTGCATCATTTTTATACTTTGTTGCAATTTCTTCAACTTCTGGTCTCAAAACTTTCATTTTTATTTGAGAAACATAAGATTTATAAGTAACTGGAGACATAGCTAACCTAACAATTATAGTCATTATAATTATGGAGATACCATGAGGAAGAAAAGATGATAGAAAACCAAATAAAGGTAAAAAAACAAATCGGTTAATCCATCCAAAAATTCCCCACCCAAGAGGTATTGAAGCCTCTAGATCTCCTTCAAAATTCTTTAAAGTTTGATAGTCAGATGGTCCAAAGTAAAATTTAAAATCTGAATCTAAATCTCCTTTTTTATTATCTAAATAAAATTCACTTTCAAATGATTTTGTATACTTTTCTTTTAAAGATTTATCTGCTGCTAAATCATTTGATTTCATCAAAACCTTATCAAAAGGGCTATTTGGAACAATTATACTACTAAAAAAATGCTGCCTATAAGAAACCCATCTAACTTCCTCAATTAATTCTTCGTCATCTCCACTGAGTGAAAGATAATCTACTTTATCACTTTCATAACCATAGGTCAACTCCGTATATCTGTTTTCATAATCTATACTTTTTGAATTTCTAAAAGCATTAGACTTCCAAGTAACTTTTGGATAATTTTTGCTACTTAAAATATTTGATACTCCTTGAGATTTAATATTAAAATCCACAAAATAACTTTCTTTATTTAAAGAATAAACAAATGAAACATATTGATTTTCAGAAATTTGAGATTTTAAAGTTAAAACTTGATTATTATCTCTATTTTCTTTTTGAGGAATAAAATACATTTCAGATGTATTTAATATACGGCCATCTGAAAGAAAAATTTCAACATTAAAGTCAGAATTATCCTCATTAATTAAAAATAGAGGAGATTTCTCATAATTATCAAACTCTTTAAGTCTTAGTTTAGAAATATTAGCCCCTTTTGTAGAGACTTCTAATTCAATGTTTTTGTTTTCAATTTTTTTAAAATCAACTGATGGTTTTTTAAAAAGATTAGCTAAATCACTAGAAGGGTTTATAAACCTATCTTTATTATTCTCTGAATCAATTACATCTTTTTTGTTTTCATCAAGTTCAACATTAGTAACTTTGTTTTTTTCAGCAGGATAATTTTCAGAATTATTATTATAAAGCATCCAAGTTAATATTAATGCAATAAGAATAAAACCAATAAACTGATATGGATCAAATCTTTTCTCTTCCATTATTTATAATTAATATTAGCATTATAATTTAACACACATGATTTAACAAAATCCACAAAAAGAGGATGAGGATTAGATACACTACTTTTATATTCTGGATGAAATTGAACTCCTACAAACCAGGGGTGACTAGCATTTTCAATTATTTCAACTAATCCTGTTTCAGGATTTATTCCCACAACTTTAAACTCATCATTAAAAATTTTATCACTAAACCTATTATTAAACTCATATCTATGTCTATGTCTTTCTGATATTGTTTCCGTTTTATAGATTTCTTTTACTCTTGTTCCATTTAAAAGTTTACAGGACCAAGCACCTAATCTCATTGTTCCTCCTTTTGATTTTATTTTCTTTTGAGATTCCATTAAATCAATTACTGGAAAATCACAATCAGGATCCATCTCTGTTGAATTTGCTTTATTATATTTTAATTTATTTCTTGCATATTCGATAACAGCCATTTGCATACCTAAACATATGCCAAAAAAAGGAACATTTTTTTCTCTTGAAAATCTTATAGCTTCAATTTTACCCTCAATACCTCTTTGTCCAAAACCAGGAGCTACTATTAATCCATTTAATAATTTTAATTTTTTAGAAATATTTTTTTTGTTAATATGTTCTGAATGAATAGTTACAACTTCGACTTCTGTCTCATTAATAGCTCCAGCGTGAATCAATGATTCTAATATTGATTTATAAGAATCTTTCAATTCTACATATTTACCAATTAAACCAACTTTAATTGTCTTCTTTGGATTTTTAAATTTTTCCAAAAATATATTCCAATCTTTTAGATCTGGTTTATTTATAGAATTAACTCTAAGTTTATCTAAAACAACTTTATCTAATCCCTCCTCTAACATTTTTAGTGGAACATCATAAATGGTTTCAACATCAATTGATTGAATTACTGCTTCAGGTTTTACATTACAAAAAAGAGCTAACTTTAATCTTATTTCCTTAGATAATTCATATTCTGTTCTACAAACAATAACATCTGCAGACAAACCGCTTTCCATAAGAGTTTTAACAGAATGCTGAGTAGGTTTAGTTTTCAATTCACCCGTAGCTGAAAGAAATGGAATTAATGTTAAGTGAATTACAACAGTATTTTCTTTACCCAACTCCCATACAAGTTGTCTAACTGATTCTATATAAGGTAAAGATTCAATATCACCAACTGTACCCCCAATTTCAGTTATTATAAAATCATAATCACCTGAATTTCCTAAAAGCATCATCCTTTCCTTAATTTCATTAGTTACATGAGGAATAACTTGAACTGTTTTTCCTAAAAATTCCCCTTTTCTTTCTTTTTCTATAATACTTTGATAAACTCTACCTGTAGTTACATTGTTTTCCTGTGAAGTACTATTATTTAAAAACCTTTCATAATGACCAAGATCAAGATCAGTTTCGGCTCCATCATCTGTAACAAAACATTCTCCATGTTCATATGGGTTCAATGTACCAGGATCGACATTTATATATGGGTCAAATTTTTGAATAGTAACTTTAAATTTTCTTGCTTGAAGCAATTTGGCTAATGAAGCTGCTATTATACCCTTCCCTAAAGATGAAGTAACTCCTCCAGTTACGAATATATATTTTGTAATAGCCATTCCGGTCAATTTTTTAATTTACCGGACTCAAATTTACAAAAATCAATTAGAAATCTCAGTTTCATACTCCCAATCTTTTATTTCTATAACTTCATAACCTGAATGTTCAAGAATAAAAAAAGCTCTATTTGTAAAACTTTCATTCTCTGTTTTATTATAAAAAAATCTATTTTCAATATATTCAGTTTCTCCAACATCAATAGAATTATTTAATTTTTCTTTAAAAGCAATTCTTAGTATAACATCCAATATTAAATCATAGGCTCTAGTTGATTCTTTATTAGGAAGTTTCCCAAATGATTCTATATAATCTTTTTGGAAATCAGTTAAATTTTCTGATGGTAATTTTTTATAATAAATAGGATAAGTAAAATTAATTCCACCCATTACTTTATTCGAAATATTTTCAGTCTCATATGCATTACCTCTATAAGTTGTAAATATCTGAACATTTCTTTTTGAATTATTCTGAGCATTCATTTGAGAAATAACACTAGCAATTAAAGGAAATGACTCTGATTCTAGAATAACCTTATTAGGAACAGAATCGATTAATAATGAATCTACTAGTTCTGGCAAGAGATAATCTTCTTTTTCTGGCCTCATAAGTATAGAATAAGGAAATTTATTTTTCAATTCATTTTCTACTTTCCTGTTAATTGAATCTACAACTAATACAATATTTTGAGTTGAATCTAATTTTTTTTCTAAATATTTAATCATTTTCTTTCTTAAAAAGTTTTTTCTTGGAATACTTTGATAAACATTTTTTCTTAAATAAACATCATTAGTTGACAAAGGTGAAATTTTAGGAATATTTATTAAGTTTATTTTAGACGTTAAAAAATCAAAATTAGATGGAATTAAAGGCCCTATAATAACATTAAATTTAGAAAAATCGTTAACTCTCAATAAGTCATTAATAATTAAAATATCATTTTGCGTGTCAAAAACTGATAAATCAACCGAAATACCATTATTAGATGCCGTTTTAATTGCAAACTTAGTTCCTGTCAAAAAATCTAAAGAGATCGTATGTAAATTTCTATCAATTAATAAAGATCTTGTTTGCTCAATTGAATCTAAAATGATCTCATCTACTTTAAAAGGTAAGAATAAAGCTAATTTAACTTTTGTTAGTTTTTTTATTGAATCTAAAAGATTAATTCTTTCGATTAATAAATCATTTTTAACAATCATTTTTCCAGAATTTACAAATGGAACTTTTAGTATCATCCCTTCTTTTATTCCTGTATTTTTTATATTAGGATTAAGGGAGTCTAAAATAAACTTATTAACCCCTAATTTTTTTTTAATTCTATAATAACCTTCTTTAGGAAGAACTTTATAATAATTGAATAATGAATCTTTTATAGGGACATTTAATTTTATTTTTGCCATTGGTAATCTAATTTTTTGACCAATTTTTAATCCATTCATTATTTCTGGATTTAGAGAATCTAAAACTTTTATAGTTGTTTGATTTTCATAAGCTAACCTCCACTTTGTTTCTTTTGACTTTACTTTATGAATTTTATATTTAATTGTATCAATAGATTTAATTACCATTTTTTCATTTTTATAAACTGGTATTTTTAAAGTCATTCTTTTTTTTAAACCAACTTTCTCAATTAATGGATTATAAAAAATTATTTCTTTTTCAGTTAAATCGAACTTTTTAGTTAAACTTTCTAAAGATTCATTTTTTTTAACTTTATGATTTAGAAAACTTTCAGGATTTTGTCTTTGTGCAAAAGAATAATAGTTTATCAAAAAAAATAATAACAAATATTTTATATACCTCATAACCTTTATTATTCCCATTCAATAGTTGCTGGCGGTTTAGAACTTATATCATAAACAACTCTATTAATTCCCTTAACATTATTGATTATTTCATTAGAAACCTTTTGTAAAAATTCATATGGTAAATCTACCCAATCTGCTGTCATTCCATCAGTTGATTCAACAGCTCTTAATGCAACACAATTTTCATAAGTTCTCTCATCCCCCATAACACCAACACTATTAACTGGTAATAAAATTGCACCTGCCTGCCAAACAGAATCATATAAATTCCAAGATTTTAATTCATTTATAAAAATATGATCTACTTCTTGTAAAATTTCAACTTTATCTTTAGAAATATCACCTAAAATTCTAATTGCTAAGCCTGGACCTGGAAAAGGATGTCTAGACAAAAGTGCTTTGTCAATCCCTAAGCTTTTACCTACTCTTCTTACTTCATCTTTAAATAACATTTTTAATGGCTCAATTACTTTTAACTTCATTTTTTTTGGCAAACCTCCAACATTATGATGAGACTTAATAGTTGCTGAAGGTCCATTAACTGAAATTGACTCTATAACATCTGGATAAATTGTTCCCTGTGCAAGCCATTTTGCCCCTTCAATATCCTTTGAAACTTCATTAAAAACATCAATAAATACTTTGCCTATAATTTTCCTCTTTTGTTCAGGATCGTTTAAATTTCTTAGAGAACTTAAAAAACTTTTTTTAGCATCTACACCTTTAACATTAAGACCCATTCCTTTATACTGAGCTAAAACCTGTTTATATTCATTCTTTCTTAAAAGACCATTGTTAACAAAAATACAATTCAACTGTGATCCAATTGCTTTATCTAAAAGTACTGCAGCAACTGAAGAGTCAACTCCTCCTGATAATCCTAAAATAACTTTTTCAGAAAGAATTTCATTTTTTAATTTACTAACAGTCATTTCTACAAAAGAATCTGGCGTCCAATTTTGTTTTAAACTAGAAATTTTAACTAAAAAATTCTTCAAAATCTTTTTTCCTTCTGATGAATGGTATACTTCAGGGTGAAATTGAATTCCATAAGTTAATTCGTTGTCAATTTTAAAAGCAGCATTTTTTACATCTTCAGTACTTGCAATTAAAATTCCATTATTAGGTAAAATTTTAATAGTATCACTATGGCTCATCCATACTTGACTTTTATTAGAAATGTTATTAAAAAAATCTTCACTAAAATCAATATCAATTAAATTTGCCCTTCCATATTCTCTCTTATTTGAAGAGGTTACTTCTCCTCCATAAAAATGAGCTAAAAATTGAGCACCATAACAAACTCCAAGCAAAGGAATTTTACCTTTTATTTTGGAAAGATCAATTTTAAGAGAATTTTTTGATCTAACTGAAAATGGAGATCCAGATAAAATTACAGCCTTATATTCCTCTAAATTGTTAGGAATATTATTAAAAGGATAAATTTCACAATAAATAAACAATTCTCTTACCCTTCTTGCAATTAGTTGAGTATATTGAGAGCCAAAATCAACTATTAAAACTTTTTCTTGCATGAGCAAAAATACAATTTAATAGCCACTGTATAAACACTTATTCTAATAAAAATTAATAATTAAGTATTGTAAAATTATTATCAAAAGGATCAAGGTTCTTCTTTAAATCTGACAATACAACTAAACCATGTTCCTCATATAATTCAAAAAAATTCAATTGTCTTTCCTGTAAATCATTATTTGGAAAAATTGATTCATAAATAGAATTAATTCTTTCAACATAATCATTCATTTTTCTTTTTTGTGATTTTAATAATTTTTTTTCAAGATTTAAAATCCCTTTAATTTGTTTTTTCCTTTGAGCAATAACTGCTCCTTTAAAGGATTTATCTGTTTTTTTAATTAGATCCTCTAAAAAATCAAATTGAAATTCTAATTGCTTTTTTAAAAAATTAAGATCTAAGCTTATTTTACTATTTTGTTTGATAACTTTTGAAACAAGAAGATTCTTTTCAAGGAATAAATCTTTAATATTAATTTTTTGTTTATTTATTTTATTATAAAATTTTGAATTAATTAATAATAAAGAATTTCTTAAAATCAAAATTGGAAAATCAACCTTTTCATTTTCGAAAAATTTATTTAATTGAAACCAATAAGATAATTCATTTCCCCCTCCAACATATGCAATATTTGGCAATATAACCTCTTGATATAAGGGTCTCATAAGAACATTTGGAGAGAACTTTTCGGGGAAATTTTCAACTTCCTTAATTAATTCATTTTTAGAAAATTCTTTATCAATTCCAATTAAACTAAATTGATTTTTCTTCTTTTCAATTCGATATCTTCCTTTTTCAGTTAAATAAAAAAGATTAATTAGTCTAGGATTAACTTGAGGTTTAAATTTTGAATTATAATCTTTTTTTATTTTTTTTATTTGACTTAAAACTATATCATGACACTTATTATTAAGTATTTCTGATTTCATATATTCTTTAAAATTATTTTTTAAAGACTTTGAATCAGCATCAATTATAATAAGTCCATATCTTCCAAACAAACTATTTACTATTTTAAAAGTAGCCTCAGCTAAATTTTTTGATGAACGATATGATGAATTTATCAACTTTATAATTTCTTGAGAATTTTTTGAATTATTCAATTTTTTTTCAAAGTAATTAAGTGATGATTTTAATTCATTAAGTTTCATTTTTCCCACTACACCTGACTGATTAGTCTTCCATTTAATCTTTTTTGATTTATAATTAAAAGAAGAAATCTCTTCAAAATCATGATCTTCAGAAGCCATCCAGTATATAGGAACAAAATTTATATTTTTGTATAAAGAATTAAGTTTTTCAACTATATTAATTGTAGAGATAATCTTAACAATAAAATATAAAGGCCCTGTCATTAAACTTAGTTGATGACCAGTTGTTACAGTTACAGAATTATTATTACTTAACAATTCCAAATTCTTTTTTACAGCCTTTGAAATTTGAACGTTTTTATAATTAGTCTTTAAATTTTTTACTAAAATTTCTCGGTTTAAATCTGAAAATAACTTGATTTTTTTTTGAGCTTGAGTTTTTAAATTATTAGTTGATAAAGACCTACTATAAAATGGGGCTAAAGTTTCTTCTTTAGATAAATAATCAATTATTATCTTACTAAATCTTCTAGTGTCACTATAAGATATGTGTTTTTTCTTCATTGACATATTTATGTAAATATATTTGTTTTTTTAAAATGATTTTTACTGTTAAAATAGTATATACTATCTTTATTTATGAAATAATGTAATATGATGAAAATGAGATTATTAAAATTAACGTTTTTTTTATTTCTTTTTAAAATAACTCAAAGTCAAGAAATAAAATCTCCAAGTGAGTTTCTTGGATATAACCTTGGTGAAAAATTTACTAGACATCATCAAGTTGTAGATTATTTTAAGCACTTATCTATATCTTCTGAGTTAATTAAAATGATACCATATGGCCTAACTAATGAAGAAAGAGAATTAAATTTAGTCTTTTTGTCAAGTAAAGATAACTTGGACAACTTAGAATTAATTAGAAAGACCCATTTACAAAATACCGGTATAATTAAAGGACCTAAGAATAATGATAATGTTGTTGTATGGTTAAGTTATAATGTTCATGGAAATGAGTCATCAAGTACTGAAGCATCAATGAAAACAGTATATGAAATTTTAAATAATAAAAAAGACTGGCTAAATGATACTATTGTAATCATAGATCCTTGTGTTAACCCAGATGGAAGAGATAGATATGTAAATTTTTACAAACAATCTAGAAGTTTTCCAAATGATAATAAATCATTTTCTAAAGAACATTATGAACCATGGCATAATGGAAGAACTAACCATTACATTTTTGATTTAAATAGAGATTGGGCATGGCTAACTCAAATTGAATCCCAACAAAGAATTAAAATATATAATAAATGGCTCCCACATGTTCATGTCGATTTTCACGAACAAAGTATAAATAACCCATATTACTTTGCTCCAGCAGCAGAACCTCTTCATGAAAAAATAACATCCTTTCAAAAAAAATTTCAAGATGGTTTAGCAAAAAATCATGCAAAATACTTTGATAAAAACGGATGGTTATATTTTACAAAACAAACTTTCGATTTATTATACCCTAGTTATGGTGATAGTTATCCAATGTTTTTAGGGTCTATAGGGATGACATATGAACAAGCTGGTGGAGGTAAGGCTGGTTTAGGAATAATAAATGATAATTACCAATTATTAACTTTAAAAGAAAGAATTGAGCATCATTTTACAACTAGTATGTCTACTATTGAATTTTCATTAAAAAACAAATCTATACTTAATGAAAATTTTTATAAATTCTTTTTTGACAAAAAGAGAAAATATAAGTTTTATATTCTTGAAGGAAATTCTGATGTCTTAAATTCCTTAAAAAAATTACTTTCTAAACATGAAATTAGTTTTAATAATATTTCTGAAAAACAAAATATTAAAGGATATGATTATCAAAAAGAAAAGAATACAAGTAAAACTATTAATGCTAACTCTTTATTAATAAATACAAATCAAGTAAAAGGCAAATTAGCTGAGATTTTATTTGAACCAAAAACTAAATTAAATGATTCATTAACTTATGATATAACTGCATGGTCATTACCTTATGCATATGGTCTTAAGGCACTTGCTTCTAATGAAAAAGTTAAATTTAAACCTTTTGATAATGAGAAAGCATTTACAAATAGTTTATCAAATAATAATTATGGATTTGGTTTTAATTGGAAAAGTTTTGAGGATTCAAAATTTTTAGCTTCGTTGCTAAAAGAAAAAATTCTTGTAAGGTTTAATAAAAAAGAATTTACTAATAATAAAAACAAATGGGATTTAGGAAGTATCTTCATTTTAAGAGGAGATAATAACCATATTAAAAATACTTTAACAAAAACCATAGATTCATTAGCTAAAAAGTATAAAAGAAATTTAATTGAAATAAATTCAGGTTATTCAGAAAAAGGTATTGATTTAGGTTCTAGAGATATTAAAATGATTAAAAAACTGAATGTTGGAATTTTAGGAGGATCCGAAGTCTCTCCATATAATTATGGAGAAATATGGTATTTTTTCGAAAAACAATTAAAATACCCTCTTACCCAAATACCTGAAAATAAGCTTTCTGAAGCACTAAAATCATTAAATACATTAATTCTTCCAAGTGGATCTCATAAATTATTTAAATCTAAAGAAAAAACTAAACTATTAACTGAATGGATTAAATCAGGAGGTAAAATTATAATGATTGGAAGATCTTTAGATATGTTGACCGAAAACAAAATTTTTGAAATTCAAAAAAAGTCCAATGAATTTAAAAAAGAACCTTTAATTTCTTATAGTAAAAGTCGAAGAAATAGGGTAAGTAATAATATTACCGGATCAATTTATAAAGTAAATTTAGATTCTTCCCACTTTTTAAGTTATGGTTTAGATTTATATTATACCTTAAAATTATCTGGAAAATCATATAATTTTTTAGAAAAAGGTTACAATGCTGGTTATTTGTCAGAAAATGCTAAAGCTTCTTCAGGTTTTGTTGGATCAAATGTAAAAAACATTCAAAAAAACTCTTTAATTTTCGGAGAACAAAAACTAGGAAAAGGGAGTGTTATTTATTTTATTGACAATCCTCTCTTTAGAGGTTTTTGGTATAGTGGAAAAATTCTTTTTTCTAATGCCCTCTTTTTTAGATAAATCTAATAAGCTTCTCCTATCAAGTCGTAATTTGTTACATCTTTTATTTTTACTCTTAAAAAAGAACCTATTTTAATATAATTATTAGTTGCATCAATTAAAACTTCATTATCAACATCTGGAGAATCCATAAAAGTTCTACCAATATAAAAAGATCCTTCTTTTCTATCAATTAAACAATTAAATATCTTACCAATACATTTTTTATTAAAATCTAATGATATTTTAGATTGTATTTTCATGATCTGATTAACCCTCTCTTTTTTAACTTTTTCTGAAACATTATCATCAAGATTGTAAGCATTTGTGTTTTCTTCATGACTATATGTAAAACAACCCAATCTCTCAAATTTTGTTTTTTCTACCCATTCTTTTAAAAGATTAAAATCATCTTTAGACTCATCTGGATAACCAACAATTAAAGTAGTTCTTAATATAATTCCTGGAATTTTTTTTCTAATAGATTTAATCAATCCATTAATTTTTTTGCTATCTGAACCTCTTCTCATTGATTTTAAAATATCATCAGAGATATGTTGAAGAGGGATGTCAAGATAATTACAAATTTTATTATTGTTTTTAATTACTTCAAGAATATCTAAAGGAAATCCTGTTGGAAATGCATAATGAAGTCTAATCCAATGAATTCCTTCAACTTTCACAAGTTCTTTTAAAAGTTTTGCTAAACATCTTTTTTTATATATATCTAATCCATAATAAGTTAAATCTTGAGCTATTAAAATGATCTCCACAACACCTTCAGAAGCTAGTTTTTTTGCTTGAAAAACTAATTTTTCTATAGGAATAGATCTATGTTTACCTCTCATTAATGGAATAGCACAAAATGAACATGGTCTATTACAACCCTCGGATATTTTTAAATATGCATAATGTTTAGGTGTAGTTAAAATTCTTTCACCAACTAATTCGTGTTTATAATTTGCATCTAAAACCTTTAATAAACTTGGTAAATCTGTAGTTCCAAAATATTGATCAACTTCAGGAATTTGAATAATTAAATCATCTTTATATCTCTCACTTAAACAACCCGTTACATAAAGTTTATCTATTTTACCATCTCTTTTATTTTTTGACTGCTCTAAAATTGTATTAATAGACTCTTGTTTTGCATTTTCAATAAAACCACATGTATTAACCACCACTATGTTTCCATCTTTTTCATGAACAACATTTTTATTATTTGCTTTTAATTGACCCATTAAAACTTCTGAATCATATATGTTTTTTGAGCAACCTAAAGTGATAATATTTATTTTATTTCTAATTGAAGATTTAGTTCTCATAAAAAATAAATTCAATCTAACTAAAAAGAGTTGCTACAAATTCTTTACTATCAAATAATTGTAAATCATCAATTTTTTCTCCAACACCAATATATTTTACAGGAATTTTAAATTGATCTGAAACACCTAAAACTACTCCCCCTTTAGATGTACCATCTAATTTTGTGATTGCAAGAGCATTAACGTCTGTTGCTGTTGTAAATTGTTTTGCCTGTTCAAAAGCATTTTGACCTGTAGTGCCATCTAAAACAAGTAAAACTTCATGGGGAGCATTAGGAATAATCTTACTCATTACTTGTTTAATTTTTGATAATTCATTCATTAAATTTATTTTATTATGAAGTCTTCCTGCAGTATCAATTATCACAACATCTTTATTACTAGACTTAGCAGATTGTAAAGTATCATATGCTACAGATGCTGGATCACTACCCATTTGTTGACTAACTATTGGGACATTTACCCTTTCAGCCCAAATCTTTAATTGATCAATAGCTGCAGCTCTAAAAGTATCTGAAGCCCCCAAAATAACGTCTTTTCCTGTATCTTTATATTTACTAGCTAATTTACCAATAGTTGTTGTCTTACCAACTCCATTAACCCCTACTACCATTATAACATAAGGCTCATCAATATCATTAATAGAATCAAATGAATTTAAGTTTTGCTGTTTTAGTAAAAGATCAATAATTTCTTCTCTCAACATTTTCATTAACTGATCTGTCCCAATATATTTATCTTTTGAAACTCTTAACTCTAAAGCTTCAATTATTTTAACAGTTGTAGAAACACCTATATCAGATGAAATCAGGACTTCCTCTAAATCATCTAATACTTGATCATCTACTTTACTCTTACCCAATAATACTTTTCCTAATCTAGAAAAAAAAGATTTCTTGGTTTTTTCTAAACCTTTTTCAAGTTTAACTTTTTTATTTGATAATTCCTCTTCTTCTGATTTACTCCCTACTTTTTTTTCTGATACTAAAGAACTTTCAATTTTAATTTCTTCATCAATATTAGGTTTGGGCTCAGGTTTGGGCTCAGGTTTGGGCTCAGGTTTAGGCTCAGGTTTA
>CAYUZY010000053.1:0-13030 GCA_964448645.1 uncultured Flavobacteriaceae bacterium | reverse complement strand
TACTTTTTATATTAGTTTTTCTTTTTCATTAGTTGTAAAAATGAAATTGAACCAAAAATAATACTCCCAAGTGTTCGAGATAGAAACTCTACTTGACTCATTGGTTCTCCCTGATAACCAAAAGTATATAAGAAGTTAATAATAGATACTATTATCACTACTATAGATAGAAGCTGAATAAAATAATATTTAAGCATATAACTAAAGTACTAAAAGAATAGTATTTCTATATTTGCTGATGAAAAAATAGGTACAAAATGAAGGATTTGGAAACAATTTTAGAAACAACATTTATCAACATTTTCTATAATTCTTTATAAAGTACTATAAACATTAATACTGGCCTCGTAGCATAACTGAATAGTGCACTTGATTACGGCTCAAGAGGTTGCAGGTTTGAATCCTGCCGAGGTCACTAATTTTAAGTATGAAAAGATCAACATTTATTAAAAGTTCAATTCTTGGATCTATTGGAACTCTTTCTTTTAGTGAAATAAAATTAAAGTCAAATCCAAAAATATCATTGTCCCCTTGGTCAATAATGAGAAAAGGATATGGAGAAATAGATCCTGGTGGAATAAATGTATTTGATTATCCAATGATAGCTAAAGAATTAGGATTCGATTTTATTGAACATGAAATGTTTCATTTTCCAAATAACCTTAATGATAAATCAATATTTAAGATGGTAAGAAGATGTGAAGAAGCTGATATAAAAAGTGTTTTATTATTAACTGGAGGCATTGGTGATATTGCTGATACAAACAAAAAAAATAGAGAAAAAGCATTGAATAAATATAAAAGATGGATGGATATTGCTCATCTACTTAAATGCAAGTCTATGAGAAATGTATGTGCTGATAGAATAACTGTTACTAGAGCAGAAAAATTAAAATATGCAATCGAAGGAGTTTCTGAATTAACAGATCATGCAGGAAAATTAAATATGGATCTATTAATAGAAAATCATAATGGTTACTCATCCGATCCTGACTGGTTGGTCACTCTAATAAAAAAAATCAATTCAAAAAACCTCGGAATTTTGGGTGATTTTACAAATTGGAAATTAACGGACAATCCAAAAACATTTTTTCCTGACCCATACAAAGGATTTAAAATTATGTCTCCCTTTATTAGATTTATAAGTGCAAAGTCAGAAAAATTTAATTTATTAGGAGAAGAAGTCAATACAAATTATAAGAAAATGTTTAAAATCCTAAAAAATTGTCCACAACTTGAATGCATTGGAGTTGAATTTTTCGGGAATGAAATTGACAGAAAAAAAGGGATATCACAAACAAAAAATCTAATTCAAAAATCATTATCAACAATTTTTTAGTTCGATTTAGTAATATATTACTATCTAAATCTATTAATATCATTAATTTTTTGTTAAAAATTTATATATTTGGTATGTTAAATATATTATAACATGAAAACAAAAAATCTTTTTCTTTCTGCAATTACAGTTTTATTTATGGCACTTGATTTAAACGCTCAGAATGCTGAAAATCCATGGGCTATTGCTGTAGGTATAGATCTAATAAGTCTTCAAGGTGAAAACACAGATTCTGGAGTTAAAATTGGTGCTCCTGCCCTTAGTTTATCTAGGTATTTAGGTGCTGGATTCTCAATAGGAGGTCAATATGTCATTGGCAAATCTGCAAACAATGGAGTTGATCTAGATTATCTTTCAATGGATGGTATTATAAAATATAACCTTGGCGCTGGTAAATTGAACCCTTATCTTTTTGGTGGTTATGGTTTAACTAACTTTTCTGACAATGATGATGATGAAGGGCAATTTCCTTCTACTGAAAGTTCAAGAACTGTTCTTGGGGGGATTGGAATAAATGTTCCTATAGGTGATAATTTAAATATTAATGCAAGTGCATCATATAGATCAAATAATGAAAGTGGAACTTACAACCACCTTCAACACGTTATTGGATTAAATTATACTTTCGGAACAGGTGATAGAGATAAAGATGGTGTTTCAGATAAAAAAGATGAATGTCCAGATATTCCTGGTCTTAAAGAATTTAATGGATGTCCTGACACTGATGGTGATGGAATTCCTGATAATAAAGATGCTTGTCCAGAAGAAGCTGGTCCTGAATCTTTAAAAGGTTGTCCTGATAATGATGGTGATGGTATTCCAAATAGTGAAGATGCTTGTCCTGATGATGCTGGATCTGCTGAAATGAATGGTTGTCCTGACTCAGACGGAGACGGTGTTGCTGATAATGAAGATAATTGTCCCGATACTGCTGGAGATAAAGAAAATAATGGTTGTCCTTGGGCAGATGCAGATGGTGATGGTGTTCCAGATAAAGATGATTCATGTCCGGATGTTGCTGGAGATGCTGCAAATAACGGTTGTCCTGAAGTTCCTAAATCTCTAGTTGAGTTTTTAGAAAGTGATCAATCAAGAATATTATTTACTGCAAGTAGTTCAAATATTAATAATGGTGGAAAGGCTTCTCTTGATAAGCTTAAAGAGATGTTAGATATGTATCCAAATGCAGCAATTACAATTGCTGGTCACGCTTCAAGTGATGGAAGTACCGCTTATAATCAAAAACTTTCTGAACGAAGAGCTGCAGCAGTTAAAGCTTATCTTGTTGGTAAAGGAGTTGATTCATCTAGAATTGACACAGTTGGATATGGAGAATCAAAACCTATTCAACCAAATAATACAAGGAAAGGTAGAGCTATGAATCGAAGAGCTGAAATTAATAGAAGAGCTGAAATTTCTGTTAACTAATTAATTCATAATTTATTAAATTAAAAAGCCCTTGATAAATCAAGGGTTTTTTTTTGAAATTATATTTATTTTTAATTGATTATTTTTAAAATAAAAAATGAACTCTTCTACTTTTAAAATATTATTTTTTCTTATTATACCTTCTATTTTATTTTCTCAAAAAAGAGAAATTCCTGCTGATACTATTATATATACTAATCACTCAACAACAATAAAAGGACAAACTATTAATTACATTGCTGAGACTGGGACTCAACCTGTTTGGAACAACGATGGAAAACCAATAGCATCACTTTTTTATACCTATTATAAAAGAAAAGGTATAAAAAATAGAGCTAGTCGTCCAATAATTTTTTCCTTTAATGGAGGGCCAGGTTCTGCATCTGTATGGATGCATATGGCTTATACAGGTCCTAGAATTTTAAAAATTGATAATGAAGGGTATCCTGTTCAACCTTATGGATTTAAAAATAATCCCTATTCAATTTTAGATGTAGCTGATATAGTTTTTATAAATCCTGTTAATACTGGATATTCAAGAATGATAATTGATAAAGATGGAAAAAAAGAAGATCGTGAAACCTTTTTTGGAATTAATGCTGACATAGCTTATTTATCAGAATGGTTAAACACATTTACATCTAGAAAAAAAAGATGGGAGTCTCCAAAATATTTAATTGGAGAAAGTTATGGAGGTACAAGAGTTATGGGTTTATCTTTAGCTCTTCAAAATAAACAATGGATGTATCTTAATGGGGTTATTCTTGTCTCCCCTGCTGATTATAAAGTTATAAGAGTTGGTGGACCAGTTTCTTCAGCTTTAAACCTTCCTTATTATACTGCTACAGCTTGGTTCCATAAAAAACTTCCAGAAGAACTTCAAAATGAAAATTTGACCAAAATTTTACCTCTTTCAGAAGATTTTACTATAAACAAATTAATCCCTGCTATAGCAAAAGGAGGTTTTATAACCTCCGAAGAAAAGAAAGATATTGCAAAACAAATGTCATTTTTTTCAGGATTATCTGAAAAATCAATTATTCAAAATAATCTTGATGTACCCAATAACTTCTTTTGGAAAGAATTACTTAGAAATGAAGGTAAAAATGTTGGTAGATTAGATAGTAGATATATTGGAATAGACAAAAAGGAAGTTGGTGTTAGACCTGATTATAGTGCAGAACTAACTTCATGGCTTCATTCATTTACTCCTGCAATAAACCATTATATAAGAAAGGAATTGAATTTTAAAACTGATATAAAATACAATATGTTTGGACCAGTTCACCCATGGAATAATGATAATGATAATACTAGAGATAATTTGAGACAAGCTATGGCTCAAAATCCCTATTTAAAAGTATTATTTCAATCAGGATATTATGATGGAGCTACTACATATTTTAATGCAAAATACACTATGTGGCAAATAGATCCTAGTGGCAAAATGAAAGATCGTTTTTACTTTAAGGGTTATAGAAGTGGCCACATGATGTATCTTAGAACTGAAGATTTAATAAAATCAAATGAGGATATAAGAGAGTTTATTTTAAATACATCATATCCTAAAAAATCGGCTAAATATTAATTAAATATCACAAATTTTAATAGCTTCCTCAAGAGATAAAATACCTTTTTTGTCTTTATTTTTAGGAATAAATTCTTGTGCTACAAAACCTTTAAAGCCTGTTTTTAGTATAGCTTTCATTATTGCAGGATAGTATAGCTCTTGACTTGAGTCAATTTCATTTCTACCAGGAACTCCTGCTGTATGATAATGACCAATATATTTATAATTTTTTGAAATTGTTCTTATAACATCTCCTTCATCTACCTGCATGTGATAAATATCATATAATAATTTGAAATTCTTTGAGTTTAATCGCTTACATAAGTCAACACCCCATTTAGAATTATCACACATATAGTCATTATGATCAATTTTAGAATTTAAAAGTTCCATGTGAATTATAACTCCTAACTTTTCTGCTAAAGGAAGAATTTTACTCAAACCTTCAACACAATTTTCAAGTCCCTGTTTATCACTTATATCTCTTCTATTTCCACTAAAACAAATCAAATTTTTCCAACCCGCATCAGAAACTAACTTAATATGTCTTTTATAATTACTAATTAAGTCCTTATGATATTTTTTATCACACCATCCATTAGTTAAACTTCTAGTTGATTTTCCATCTAAATCTCCATAACACATAGTTGAAATTAAATTATGTTTTTTTAAAACATCCCATCCTTCAGCACCTATCAAATCAATACCCACTAATCCAATTCTTTTAGCTTCCTTAGCCAAATCCTCTAATGGTAAATTATAACACCACTCACAAACAGAATGATTAATATTTCCTTTTAACAAATTCATTTTTTTATTTTTTTCGTTATTTGAATAAATCTTAGTATTGACAGCTAATGCAGCAAATCCAGTTGCAACTGTTTTTAAGGCATTTCTTCTAGAAATTTTATCCTTACTTTTCATAATAAATAAATTTAATTATTTTTTTCCCATTTCCAAGAGCTAGATATTGAATCTTCAAGGCTAAACTTTGATGTCCACTTCAAAATCTCTCTCGCTTTAGAACAATCTGCATAAGAGACTGCAACATCTCCCTTTCGCCTAGAAGAAATAGAATATTTTATCTTTTTTTTAGTTACTTTTTCAAAAACATTAATTATCTCCAGAACAGAATGACCTTTTCCAGTCCCTATATTAAAAACTTCAAAATTATTTTCATTTTTAGAATTTAAGATATATTCTAGACTCTTTATATGAGCCTCTGCTAAATCCATAACATGAATGTAATCTCTGATACATGTGCCATCCTTTGTTGGGTAATCATTACCAAAAACCATTAATTCATTTCTTTTTCCAATTAAAGTTTGTGTTATAAAAGGGATTAAATTTTGAGGTTCTCCATTTGGAAGCTCTCCTATTAAGCTTGAGGAATGTGCTCCTATAGGATTAAAATATCTAAGAATAACTGATTTAATTGATGAATCAGATATTGTTATATCTCTAATAATATCTTCACAGATTTGCTTTGTTTTTCCATAAGGAGAAAAAGCCTCTTTAATAGGAGCATTCTCTTTAATTGGAACTAAATCTGCATCTCCATAAATTGTTGCAGAAGAACTAAAAATTAATGGAATTTTTAGTTCTTTAATTAAATTAAAAAGATTTATAAATCCTAATACATTATTATCATAATATTTTAATGGATCCTCAACACTTTCTCCAACAGCTTTATATGCTGCAAAATGAATAACTCCAGAAAAATCTTTATGTTTAGAAAAAAGAAATTCCATTTGATCATAATTTCTAACATCTAACTTTTCAAAAACTGGAGATAAATTTGTGATTTTCTTAATATGATCTAAAACAGAAATAGAACTATTATCTAAATTATCAACAATTACAACCTGATAACCTTTTTCTAATAATAAAACAGATACATGAGAACCTATATATCCTAAGCCCCCTGTAACAAGTATCTTCAATTTATTTTATTTTTTATACTTCCCATCCTTTTCTATAAACTCTAGTAACAAATTGATTTGCATCATCAAGATTAGTTATTTTCATGTTTTCTGCATCCCAAAGTAATTTTTTTCTTCCTGTCCAAACAGGGCTTCCCCACATTCCTCTCTTTTTAGAATCTTTTAAAAGGTAACTTCTAACTGCCACGTTTCCTAATAAAACAGACTCTGTTAAAGGACCAGAAAAATCAAATGAAGAAGTTAAGTTCATATGTTCTTTACTATTAAATCCAGCCTTACATGCATCTACCCATTTTCTTTGATGACCAAACTCATCTTCATACATTTTCATCACTGCATCATCTACTTTACCCTCAACCATTAAATCTGAAATATGAAGACCTTTTTTAATAGGAGATTCTCCCTTAACATATAATATTGGATTAAGTGCCTTATCATAACAAGAAATTATTCCTTTATCTCCAATTATCATTACTCCTTCATTATCTATATCAACACTTGAAGGAATAAGATCAGGATGAAAAGGTTTAATTCCACCATCAGACCATGTCATTTTTATTGGAGAATTACTTTTTTTAGTTGAATCAAAACTCAACTGAACAACAGATGAAGGAGGGCAACCTTCAGGAATATATTCAGGAGACCACATTTTTGTAAAAACAGTACCTATACTACATTCGACATCTTTAGGATATTTTAAGTCTAATAGCTTAAAAGGTATATCCATTAAATGACACCCCATATCTCCTAGAGCTCCTGTACCATATTCCCACCAACCTCTCCAATTAAAAGGATGTAAATTAGGAGTGTAATCTGTTTTTTTTGCAGGACCTAACCATAAATCCCAATTAAGTTTTTTTGGTTTTAAAGCAGGATTAGGTTTAGGAGGATGAATTCCTTGGGGCCATACTGGTCTAGAAGTCCAAACATGAACTTTAGATATAGAACCTATTTTACCTGAATCAATCCATTCTTGCATAATATCTTGATTAGGATTAGAAGCCCCCTGATTTCCCATTTGAGATACAACTTTTTTCTTTCTTGCAAGATTTGTTAATAATCTTGCCTCTTTTATATTATGAGTTAATGGTTTTTGAATATATACATGCTTCTCCCTTTCCATAGCATAAACAGCAGCAGAGGCATGAGTATGATCAGGAGAAGAAATCGTTACTGCATCAATATCTTTTTCATTATCTAACATTTTTCTAAAATCAGCATAAAGTTTTGCCTTTGGGAACTTTTTAACAGTTTTCGCTGCATCTCCTGAAAAATCAACATCACAAAGTGCAATAATATTCTCTCTTCCATTAACAGAGGCATTTAAAATATCACTTCCCCCTTTACCTCCAGAAGCAATAGCAGCTATATTTAATCGGTCACTAGGAGAGATAAAATCGGATCCTCCTAAAACATGCCTTGGAACAATAAAAATAGATGATGCTAAAAGGCTCTTCTTTATAAAATCTCTTCTTCTTTTATTATAATTCTTATTCATATTTTAATTTCACATTACAAACTTTTCTAAAATTAGACAAATAATTTCTTAAAGAGTTTATTTTCTATACTCTTTTAACCAATTATTTACTCTTAAAATAGAATTTTCTTCAATATCTTTCCAAAAAAGATTTATATCTGCAAAATGATAACTTTTTATATACGACATTAAAAACCTTTTTGGAACTTTTGGTAGTGTTGTCCATAATAGTCCGTCAAGAACTTTAACAGAAACACTTTGAGGATATATTTTTTTATCTTCATAAAGAAGGCCTTTATGAAACAAAATTTTTCCTTCTTTTTCTTTGTTCCATGTTATAGGGTTTGAACTAACACTACCTTTAAACCATGATTCGTATTTTTTAGGAAATTTCCCATATTTATATGAATTCCAACTAACAAATCCTCCTATCTCCCCAGCATAATTCATAGGTTTTATATTGTTAAAATCATTCTTTTTTATTGATGTTCCAATTAAATAGGCACCAACTAACTGTTTTTGTAATGGTTTTCCATCAAAAAATTCTTGAATTAATCTTTTTGCATGCAAACTTCCTTGACTGTGAGAGGCAATTATTATAGGTTTTCCTTTATTATAGTTCTTTAAATAATATTTAAACGACCTTTTTATATCTACATAAGCTATTTCCCATGCTTCTTTACCTTGACTTGTATATCTTTCATCAAAAATTCTATAATGAACCTGCCTGTAAAAAGGTGCATATAAATTACCGCTTTTAACCCAAGCAGAAGCTTGATAAAAAATTGCTTTACTTATTACTTCATTTCTATATTCTTTATTCCAAATATTTGCATTCCAAGAATTATCTTTTTTGTCAAGTAACAACGTGGGATATAAATAAAAAACATCTGCATCTTTTTCTTCATATTTTTCAGTAACTCTTTCTAAAGAAACAGGATATTTTTTAGGAAAACAAGCCCAACTTAAAACATTAGCATAATTAGGGGCTTTAGGTGTTTCAGCTAAATTAAAATCAGTTGTAGAATAAATAGATTTACAACTAATAACTAGAATTGAAAGAAAACAAACAATATAAAGTCTCATTAATTCATGATAATTTTTTACAATGATGAACTAAATTTATACATCTTTTTCATAAGTTAGCATCAAATTTAAACTAGCATTTTTTAAAATGAAAAAAATAAAATTTATATACTTTCTAATAATTATTATGACAATTACATCATGTCAGAATAATAAAAAAAACAAAAGTAATGCAAATGAAATAAAAATTGAATTAATTCTTTCAGCAAAAAGTGGTAGTGATGCAACAGGTGATATTTCTTTTATTGAAAAAAATAATTTAGTTAAAATGTCTGCTAATGTTAAAGATCTATCTCCAGGAATACATGCTATACATATTCATGAAAAAGCAGATTGCTCTTCAAATGATGGCAAATCAACTGGAGGTCATTGGAATCCAACTTTTGAAAATCATGGAAAATGGGGAAATAACGATGGATTTCATAGAGGTGATATTGGAAATTTCCAGGTTAACTCATCTGGTCAAGGAAAAATTACTTTCTCTACAGATCTTTGGTGCCTTGGGTGTAAAGATGATAAAAGGAATATAATTGGAAAAGCTATAATTATTCATCAAGGTGAAGATGATTTTATTTCTCAACCTTCTGGAGCAGCTGGTGCAAGAATAAGTTGTTCAGCAATAATTAAATAATTACCATTCTCTTTCTGAGTCTAAGGCATTTGTAGCATCTATTTCTTCTTTAGGAATTACTTTTAGAAAAGAAGGGTGTTGTTCAATTGAATATTCTATCTTTTCTATTATGTTGTCAATGCTATCTTTATCATAATCAATAATTAAAGGTTCTTTAATAACAAAAGTTTGTAAAATGCCTCTTTTCTTAATCATTAGACCTCTTTTATCAAAAGATCTTCTAAATCCATCTATAACTATTGGAATAACTATAGGTTTATATTTTTTTATAATATGGACAGTTCCTTTTCTAATTGGTTTAAATGGTTTAGTAGTTCCTTGGGGAAATGTAATTACCCACCCATCTTTTAATGCTTTACCTATATTTGAGATATCACTCATTTTAACTTGTCTATTAATATCCTTTCCAGCCTCCCTCCATGTTCTTTGGATAGATATAGATCCTGCATAAGACATTAATCTAGGAATAATTCCAGATTTCATGGTTTCTTTTGCAGCAATAAAATATATGTTCAATTTTGGATTCCAAATATATCCGATATTTTTTATTGAATCAATTCTTCCGCTTAGACTAGCATTAAAAACATGAAACATTGCAACAACATCTGCAAAATAAGTCTGGTGATTTGACACAAATAAAACATTATTATCTGGAAGATTATTTATGATTTCTGAACCTTCAATTTTCAATTCATTAAAACCTCTATATCTTCTATGTGTCATAAATCCAAAATACCTAATTATCCATTTTTTTATAATTAGATAATGTCCAAAAGGATTTTTCTTTATTAAGTTCATCTTATAAAAATCAAATATAAAATATTAATCAGCAGATAAATCAAGAATAAGTTTAAATTCTTTAAGTATCATGGCAGTAGCACCCCAGATAAAATTATTATTTATTTTATAGCCTGGAACTAAAACATTTTTTAAATAAGAATTTATTACTCTTTTATTAACTTTTTTTAATAAAATTAAATCCTGAACTTTCATGATTAATAATTCTGCAACTTCTCTTCTATTAATTATAAAATCTGGATTAATTTCTGCATAAGCAACATATGGTGTAACTAAAAAATTACTTGGAGGAATATATAACTTACTTAATTTTTTTATTTTTCTAATAACAGAAATATCAACACCAAGCTCTTCATTTAATTCTCTTTTGGCAGTTTCCCATAAACTTTTGTCTTTATAATCTTTTTTTCCTCCAGGTAATGAAATTTGACCCGAATGAACTCCATCATATACTTGCCTCCTTATTAATGGAAAACAAATATTTTCAAAATTATCTTCAAAACAAAAAATAATTACAGCAGCTCTTTGATATGATTTATTATTATAATTATTAATACTTCTAATTCTTCCAGAAGGTATCAGATCATTTTCAAAATCATGTGATATTTTTATTTTTTCCTTTATTTTTAATATAAAATTTGAAAAAGATCCCATTTCCATGTTTTTAAAAAAAATTAAAAATATAATTTTTATTGTTATTCTTTCATTTGGATGTAATTACAATAATAGTAACATTAAAGAAATTAATGTAATTGAAAAGAATAATATAAAAAAAAATAAATCTAATTTGAAAAATAATTTAATCAATAAATCAGAAAATTTCTTTTTAAATGAAAAAAATGCAATTCCTTTTTTCTATGAATATGAAAAAGAAAACAAAGAAAATAAAGTAAGAATAATAACATCTTATGGGAATATTGAAATTGAATTATTTAAAAATACTCCCTACCATAGAGCTAATTTTATTTATTTAATCAAAAAAAAATATTTCAACAACACTACATTTCATAGAGTAGTAGAAGGTTTTATAATACAAGGAGGTAACTCGGATAATTATGAAATATCTAGAAAAAGGGCTATGATTGGAAAATATCTTCTTCCTCCAGACACAAAAAAGGGGTATTCTCATCACAGAGGTATTATTTCAGTGCCAAGTAGTGAAATTGACAACCCCCATAAGCTTGCATCCCCTTATGAGTTTTTTATTGTTGTTCAAAAACCTGGAGCTTATCATTTAGATGGAGATTATACTGCTTTTGGTAAAGTAATTAAAGGAATGGATGTCGTTGATAAAATAAATAAAGAAGAAATAGACAAAAGAGAATCTCCTATTCATAATGTTTATATGAAAATGGAAATAATACAATAATATTTTCTTATTATATTAGTAATATTAATAAGATTTTATTATGACTATAACACAGCTTGAATACGTTATAGCTGTCTCGAAATATGGAAGTTTTACAAAAGCATCTGAAAAATGTAATGTAACTCAACCCACACTTAGTATGCAAGTTCAAAATCTTGAAGAAGAATTAAAAATAAAAGTTTTTGTAAGAGGGACTAAACCAATTCAATTGACACCAGTTGGAAAAAAAATAATTGAACAAGGTCAAATAATTGTTGAAGAAGCTTTAAGAATGAAAGAAATAGTTTCATATGAAAAAAATTATATAGGAGGAGAATTCAAATTAGGAATAATTCCATCAGTTACATCAATTATCCCCTTATTCCTTAATAAATTCAATAAAAAATATTCTAATGTTAATTTAAAAATTGAAGAATTAAATTCTAATAGCTTAATAAGTAAAATTCTATCGGGAGATATTGATGGGGGAATTATATCTAGTCCATTAAATAATGATAACATCAATGAGATCCCACTATATTACGAACCTTTTGTAGCGTATGTCCCAAAAAAAAATAATCTTTCCGAAATCGAATATCTTAAAATTGAAGATTTAGATTATTCATCAATTCTAACTTTAAATGACGAAAGTTGTTTTACAAAACAAATATTTAAATTATTAAAAAATTTTAATAAAAAAATTGATTTAAATACTGGGAATTTTGAAACATTAATTCAACTTTCAGATCAAGGTTTTGGAATAACACTACTACCTCTTTTATACTCTAAAAATATCTCTAAAGATAAAATAAATGAAATTAAATATTTTGAAGAACCTGAACCAGCAAGAGAAATAAGTATAATTTATTCTAAAAAAAAATTTAAAAGTCCAATAATAAATGTCATATCAAATCTTATTGAAAAAATTTCCAGAGATCATATCAAATCAAATGAAGTGAAAATCATTTCCCCTTTTTAATGATGTAATAAATTTAATTTAAATCTTGTAAAACATTATTTTTTTTAGCATATGCCTTAACCCATTTATTTAGCAATAAAGTATCTTCATAAGATAAGTTCTCATAAGCTTTATTTAACTCTTTACGAAAAAGAACAGAATTAAAACTTACTTTTCTTAATATAAACTTATAATAATATAGATTTCTAGACATTACATAAATAATTAAACAACAATTTATATTATTATATTAATATTTAGTGTTGTAAAAATGTTAAAAAATATAATTAAAAATATTTTAGATAACACTGAAGAGTAATTTATAATCTATAAATACTATATTTGCCAACAATTTCGGGGTGTAGCGTAGCCCGGTCATCGCGCCTGCTTTGGGAGCAGGAGGTCGCAGGTTCGAATCCTGCCACCCCGACTAAGTAAATCAAAAACCCTTG
>CAYUZY010000052.1:0-13386 GCA_964448645.1 uncultured Flavobacteriaceae bacterium | reverse complement strand
AGAGCTGCTAATCCTGATGGATTTGTTCCAGAAGCGATTCAAGGAGCAGCTAGAGGTGATTATACTACTACTTCTAATCCTGCTGCTAATTATAACACAGGTCTTTATACTGCTGCTTGGACAGATAAAAATGTTGCAAGAAAAGCTGTAAGACATGAGAATAGAATGGAAACTGCTGGTGAAGGACACCGTTTCTTTGATCTTCAAAGATGGGGAGTTCAAAATGAGGTTTTAACAAAGTATGTTAACTTCGAAAAGCAGTACAGAATCTATTTAAATAATGCAAATTTTGAGTTTCCTAAAAATGAGTATTATCCAATTCCTCAAGAGGCAATTGATAATTCACAGTTAGATGGAGCTGCAACTTTAACTCAAGATTCTAATTATTAAAAAAAAGTAAAACCTAAAATACTTTTAACCATGAGGTAATTAATTTTATCTCATGGTTTTTTTTTATTTTAAACTTTTCAAATAAATATATAATGAGATTTTTTCTATTATTTATAATTATTATCTACTCAAGTTGTAATAACATAAACAATAAAAAGGATAAAAAAGACAATCAAAAAATAGAAAGTAAAATTATTGATTGTGAATCACCTGAGGATTGCACAGATATTTTATATAAAAGAATGACAAAATTACAATATGAAATTATATCAATAAAAAGGACTGAAAGAAGAAAATTTTTAGTGAAAGTTGATAATTCTCCTTATGGAGTAAAAGATCTCGAAATAGATTTAGATGAATGTTGCAGGTAGTTTGGATTAATTTTCTACTGAATATGGATTTAGTATCTTAGATATAGAAATAAGGTATGAAAAAACAAAAACAAAGAAGAGAAGCTTTAGTTTATCATGCAAAACCTAAGCCTGGCAAAACGGAGGTTGTTCCTACAAAACCATATCGATCTCAAAGAGATTTAGCTTTAGCCTATTCTCCAGGAGTTGCTCTTCCTTGTCTTGAAATTGATAAAGAAAAGAAAGAGGTATATAAATATACTAACAAAGGAAATTTAGTTGCTGTAATAACTAATGGATCAGCTGTACTAGGATTAGGAGATATTGGGCCTTTGGCATCAAAACCTGTGATGGAAGGTAAAGGCTTATTATTTAAAATTTTTGCAGATATTGATGTTTTTGATATTGAAATAGATGCCAAAGACCCTGATAAATTTGTTGAAGCAGTAAAATCAATTGCTCCAACATTTGGAGGAATAAACTTGGAAGATATTAAAGCTCCTGAAGCTTTTGATATAGAGAAAAGACTTAAAGAAGAACTGGATATACCAGTTATGCATGATGATCAACATGGTACAGCAATAATTTCATGTGCAGCTCTTATTAATGCTTTAGAAATTGCTAATAAAGAAATAGATAAAGTTAATATTGTAGTTTCAGGAGCAGGAGCAGCTGCAATATCTTGTACAAAATTATACATGGCTCTGGGTGCAAAAAAAGAAAATATTGTTATGCTAGATAGTAAAGGTGTAATAAGAAGTGATAGAAAAGAAATAAGTGAAGAGAAAATACCTTTTGCAACTGACAGGAACTTAAATAATTTAAAAGATTCAATAAAAAATGCAGATGTTTTTATTGGTTTATCAAAATCAGATATTCTAAGTATTACTATGTTAAAATCTATGGCAAAAGATCCTATTGTTTTTGCAATGGCAAATCCTGATCCAGAAATAGATTATGATTTAGCTTGTAGTACAAGAAAAGATATAATTATGGCTACAGGAAGATCTGACCATCCAAATCAGGTTAATAATGTTTTAGGGTTTCCTTTTATTTTTAGAGGAGCTCTAGATGTAAGAGCCACCAAGATTAATGAAGAAATGAAGATGGCTGCAGTAAAAGCTTTGGCTGATTTAGCAAAAGAGTCTGTTCCAGAGCAAGTAAATATAGCTTATGGAGTAACTAGCTTGAGTTTTGGGAGAAATTACATAATTCCTAAACCATTTGATCCTAGATTAATTTCAAATGTACCACTAGCAGTTGCTAAAGCAGCTATGAAATCAGGTGTTGCCACAAAACCAATTAAAGATTGGAATAGATATAAGGAAGATTTAGAATCTAGGCTAGGAAGTAATCAAAAAATTGTTAGACTTATTCACGACAGAGCTAAAAGTGAACCTAAAAGACTTGTTTTTGCTGAAGCAGATCAATTGGATGTACTTAAAGCTGCACAAATTGTTCAAGAAGAAGGAATTGCTGAAACTATCCTTTTAGGAAATAGAGAAATTATAGAGGATCTTAAACAGACTATTAATTTTGAAACAGATGTTCAAATAATTGATCCTAAAGAAAGGAGAGAATCAAAAAGAAGAAAAATATATTCTAAAGTATTTTGGAAAGACCAAAAAAGAAGAGGTTATACTAAGTATGATGCAAAAAAGTTAATGAGAGAAAGAAATTATTTTGCAGCTATGATGATAAAAAATAAAGATGCTGATGCAATGATATCAGGTTATTCTAGAAATTATCCTTCTGTTATAAAACCAATTCTAGAAACAATTCCAAAGGCAAAAAGTATAAAAAGAGTGGCCGCTACAAATTTAATGTTAACCAAGATCGGACCAATATTTATATCAGATACCACTTTAAATGTAGATCCTTCAGCACAAGAATTAGCAACAATAGCTAAAATGACAGCTAAAGTTGTAGAAATGTTTGGAATAAAACCTATTCTTGCAATGCTTTCATTTTCTAATTTTGGATCTTCAAAATTCCCTCAATCTAATAAAGTAAGTGAAGCCGTTGAAATTTTACATAGAACATCTCCTGAAATTATAGTTGATGGACCAATACAATCAGATTTTGCATTAAATAAAAAGTTATTAGATAAAAGATTTCCTTTTTCATCGCTAAAAAACAAAAAAGTAAATACTTTAATTTTACCAAATTTAGATTCGGCAAATATCACATATAAGATAATTAAAGAATTAAATGAAGCTTTGTCAATTGGTCCAATTTTATTAGGTTTAAGTGAACCAGTTCATGTAATTCAGTTAGGGGCTTCTGTAGAAGAAATTGTAAACATGTCTGCTGTAGCAGTTATTGATGCACAATTCAAAAAAAAATAAATTAATAAAATGATTACTCAAATTATTGGCAGATTAGTTGAAAAGAATCCTACACATTTAGTTATAGACTGTACTGGTTTAGGTTATGAAGTAAATATATCTTTAAATACATATTCTCAAATAAGCTCTGAAGAAAAAATAAAATTATATACTCATCTTCAGATTAAGGAAGATTCTCATACTCTTTATGGTTTTTTTTCAACTTTTGAAAGAGATGTTTTTAGACTTTTAATCTCTGTTTCGGGTATTGGAGCTAGTACTGCAAGAACTATGTTGTCTTCTTTGGATCCTAGTAGCATTCAAAAGGCAATTGTTTCAGAAAATGTAGAGACAATAAAATCAATTAAAGGAATTGGATTAAAAACAGCCCAACGAGTTATAATTGAGTTAAAAGATAAAATGTTTAATCTTTTTGAAAGTGATGAAATTCCTGATATAAAAAACAATACAATCAAAGAAGAATCGTTATCAGCTTTAGAGGTCCTTGGTTATTCAAGAAGACAGTCTGAAAAAGTGATTGATAACATAATTCAAAGCTCTCCAGATAGTTCTATAGAAGAGCTTATCAAGGAAGCCTTGAATAAATTATAGATTTATTTGATTGAATCAATTTATGGTGGTAATTATAGATTGCTGAAAAATTATATTTTATTAATATTTTTTGTTGTTTTTTCAGCCAGGTTTTCTTTTGCTCAAAAAACATATGATTTAAATAATTTTGGATTTGATGACTTAAAAAATATAGAAGAAAAATATATTTATAATTCTGAATTAAATAAATATATCATTTCCTCTGAGGTTGGAGATTATCCAATAACTTATCCATTAGTTTTAAGTGTTGAAGAATTTGAAGTCTTAGTTCTAAAAAAACAATTAAGAAAATATTTTAAAGATAAAATAGTAGCTCTTAGTGGTAAAGGAAAAAATATTGATGATATTCAAAAAAATCTTCTTCCGGAATCATATGTAAATAAAAATTTTTTCCAGTCATTTTTAGGTAAAAATTTAATTGATATTTCTCCGCAAGGTTCTATTGGTATAGATTTAGGAATTAGATATCAAAAAAATGATAATCCAGCTACTTCTCCTAGAGACAGGAAAAATTTTGGTTTTGATTTTGATCAAAGAATAAGCTTAAGTATTTTAGGAAAAATAGGCGATAGACTTCAGATTACTGCTAATTATGATACTGAATCCACATTTGATTTTCAAAATCTAGTTAAAATTCAATTTAATCCTCCAGATATTGGTGATCTAGAAAATGCTGCTTTTAGTAGATTAAACAATAAAATTCAAAGTTTAAATAATATAGGTGATTCTAAAAACACTATTGAAGAAACAAAAAGAAGAATTCAACAGTTAAAAAATAATTTTAATAATTTGCCTAGTTCAAGGGGTCAAATAGGAAATCAAGTTTCTGATTATTTAAAAGGTAAAGTCACAGAAGATGCAATTATTCAAAACATTGATATTGGGAATATTAGCATGCCAATAAATAGTAATTTAATTCAAGGAGCTCAAAGCTTATTTGGAGTAAGAGCAGATTTAAAATTTGGAAAAACGGAAGTATCTGGAATTTTTTCAGAGCAAAGATCACAGTCACAAAATATAACTACTCAAGGAGGAGGGACCATTCAAGAATTTAGTGTTTTTGCTCTAGATTATGAGGAGGATAGACATTATTTTTTGTCACAATATTTTAGGGATAATTACGATCAGTCTTTAAAAACATATCCTTACATTAACTCAGGAGTTCAGATTAACAGAATTGAAGTATGGGTAACTAATAGAGGAGCTCAAACACAAAATGTAAGAAATATTATTGCTATCCAAGATTTGGCTGAATCAAATCCAGATAAAACTACTTTAGATGATCTAACTTCTAATTTTTTTATTTCTAATAACCAAAACAGTCCCCCTAGTAATAATCTAAACAGATTAGATCCTAATAAAATTGGTCAATCAGGTATTTTAAGTAATGATATAAGGGATATTTCAAAGGTTAAAAGTGGATTTAATGAAATAGGTCAAAAAGTAAGAGAAGGTTTTGATTATGTTGTTCTTGAAAGTGCAAGAAAATTAAATCCAAGGGAATACACTTTCCATCCTCAGCTTGGCTATATATCTCTTAACCAAAGATTAAGTAATGATGAAATACTTGGAGTTGCTTTTCAATATACATATTTAGGTAAAGTTTATCAGGTAGGTGAATTTGCTAATGGAGATAATCCTAGTACAGTAGTAAATTATAATCAGAACCAAAGTATAGTTGAAAATAACAATCTAATCGTAAAAATGTTAAAAAGCAGTGTTACTGATGTAAAACAACCTATTTGGGATCTTATGATGAAAAATATTTATAATATTGGAGCTTTTCAATTATCTGAAGAAGGATTTAGATTAAATATTTTGTATTCAGATCCATCTCCGATAAATTATCTTTCTCCTGTTGAAAATAGTATATGGCCAGAGAATTTAGATAAACAAATTTTATTAAACACTTTTGATTTAGACAGACTAAATAAATATCAAGATTTAGCTCCAAGGGGAGATGGTTTTTTTGATTATGTTCCTGGCATTACAATTGATCCAAAATTTGGTCGTATTATTTTTCCCTCAGTACAACCTTTTGGGGAATTTTTGTTTAAAATTCTTGATGACCCAAATTCTTCAGAGGAAAATTATAATTCACAAATCACTTATAATGAAAATCAAAAAAAATATGTTTTCAAAGAAATGTATTCTTCCACTAAAGCAGCAGCTTTAGAAAGTTCTGAAAAAAATAAATTTCAATTAAAAGGTAGATATAAATCTGAGGGAGGGGATGGAATTGCTATTGGAGCTTTTAATGTTCCTAGAGGTTCTGTAAGGGTCTCTGCTGGAGGCAGATTACTTCAGGAAGGAATAGATTATATTGTAAATTATGAAATTGGCAGAGTAAAAATTTTAGATGAAGGTTTAAAAGCCTCGAATATTCCTATTAAAATTTCAGTTGAAAACAATTCTTTTTTTAATCAGCAAAATAAAAGATTTTCAGGTGTAAACATTCTTCATACTATAAATGAAAAAATGTCTGTTGGTGCAACATTAGTTAATTTGAGTGAAAATCCTTTAACTCAAAAAGCTAATTATGGCACAGAACCTGTTAATAACTCAATGATTGGTTTTAATACAAATTTTTCAACAGAAGTTCCCTTTTTAACAAGATTAGTCAATTTATATCCTACTATAGATTCAGAAGTTAAATCTCAAATTTCTTTTAGAGCAGAAATGGCAAGTTTAATTGCAAATAATCCAAGAAACACTGAAATAAATGGAGAATCAAATGTTTATATTGATGATTTTGAAGGGGCTCAAACAAATATTGATATTAAGGGATTTTCATCATGGAGTTTATCTAGTGTTCCAGACAAATTTTTTAAAGGATCAGATAAAGAGGGAATTGAAAATGGGGAAGGTAGATCAAAACTTGCTTGGTATACAATTGATCCAATTTTTTATGGGAATAATCCGCCTAGCGGTATTAATAATAATGATATTTCAGATAATAAAACCATAACTATATTTATAAAAGAAATTTTTCCTGAACAAGATTTAGTTCAAGGAGCAACTACTGTTCAAAACACATTTGATTTAGCATATTATCCAAATGAAAAAGGACCTTATAATAATTCAACTTTAGAATCTTATAATATAGATTCTAAAAATAATTGGGCTGGAATAATGAGACCTTTAAGTTCAACTAATTTTGAGCAAACAAATGTTGAGTTTATTGAATTTTGGTTATTAGATACTTTTTCAGAAATTGAAACTTCAAATGAAGATTTAGGTTATTTAGTTTTTCATTTAGGAAATATTTCTGAAGATATTCTTAAAGATGGGAGGAAGCAATTTGAAAATGGTTTGCCGGGAGGAGATGATTTAAGACCAACTTATTTAACTCATTGGGGAAAAGTTCCTGCATCGCAATCTATTCTTTATGCTTTTAATACTGAGGAAATAGATAGGCCATTACAAGATATAGGGTTAGATGGATTAACTGATTTAGAAGAAAAAGATATATATACTAATGGAAAATTAAATGATCCTGCAGGGGATAATTATACTTTTTATGTTCAGGCCGAAGGAAATATACTTGATAGATATAAGAATTATAATGGAACTCAGGGAAATACGCCTTTAGCTTTTTCTAATACTGATAGGGGAAATACTACTGAACCAGATACTGAAGATATAAATAGAGACCAAAGCATGAATACTATTGAAAGTTATTTTCAATATAAGATTCCTATAAATAAAAAAATGGAAGTTGGAGATCATCCTTTTGTAACAGATGTTAGAGATAATGTAACAGTTGATACTCCAAATGGTGATCAAATAAAAACAAGATGGATTCAGTTTAAAATACCAATTTTAAAAGAATATTATCAGAATAACAGATTTTCAAAATATTTTAATTCTATAAATTCAATTAATGATCTAAGATCAATAAGATTTATGAGAATGATTTTAACTGAATTTGATACTAATGTGGTATTTAGATTTGGAACTTTAGATTTAGTTAGAGGAGATTGGAGGACTTATAATAAATCATTAAATAAAGAAATTATTTCAACTCAGGAAACAACTGTTGATATAAGTACAGTTAATATATTAGAAAATGAAAATAGAATACCAATAAATTATGTTTTACCACCTGAAATTGAAAGAGAACAAATAAATAATAATAATACTATAATAAGACAAAATGAACAATCATTATCTTTTAGAATTTGTGATCTTCAACCTATGGACTCTAGAGGTATTTATAAATCTGTTGATCTAGATATTAGACAATACAGTAAATTAAAAATGTTTCTTCATGCAGAATCAATTAAAGGATATCCTAAATTGCCTGGGGAGGGTATTAAAGATGATTTTGATAAAAGAATCGTAGCTTTTATTAGAATGGGATCAGATTATAAGGATAATTATTATCAAATTGAAGTTCCTTTAAAACCAACTGAATATTCTGAAAGTAATCCCAACAAATTAAGTTCTGATCAGGTCTGGATTCCTGATTCAAATTCTATTGATATTTCAATTGATCTTTTATTAAAATTAAAGGCTGCAGCATTAGAGAAGCTGATTTATAATAAAGCAATTTACTATGACGAGGATTTAAATTTAATAAATGAATTTACTCCCATAAGCACTTTGCCTGGTCGAAAAAAATATAAACTTTCAATAAAAGGAAATCCTTCTTTAGGATCTATAAAAACAATTATGATTGGATTAAAAAACCCTTCAGTTGCTCTAGGGGATGAATTATGTGGAGAGGTATGGTTCAACGAATTAAGAATTTCTGGAATTGATTCAAAAGGAGGATGGGCTGCAGTTGGATCAATGGATGGAAATCTTGCAGACTTTGCTAATTTTTCCGCTTCTGGAAGATACTCTACAATAGGTTTTGGTTCTATTGATCAAAGTCCAAACCAAAGAAGTAGAGATGAATTAGTTCAATACGACATTGTCTCAAATTTTAATCTTGGACAATTAATGCCAAAAAAATGGGGCATTGAAGTTCCTTTAAATTACTCTTCAGGTGAAACTATTTTAACTCCAGAATATGATCCTTTTTATCAAGATTTAAAACTTAAAGATAGAATAGAGACATCAACTAGATCTGGTCAAAGAGATTCTATAAAAAAACAGTCAATAAGTTATACTAGTAGAAAAAGCATCAATTTAATCGGAGTTAGAAAATTAGATAATGGATTAAGTAAAAATCGTTTTTATAGTCCAGAAAATTTTAATTTTTCCTATGCTTACAATGAAAAAAAACATAGAGACTATGAAGTAGCTAAACAAAATGAAACTGTTTTATTATTAGGAGCAAACTATGCTTATAATTTTTCGCCTATTAATTTTATTCCTTTTAATAAATTAAATTTATCAGAATCTGAGAAACCTTATTGGCAATGGTTAAAGGAAATTAATTTTAATCTTATTCCAAACTCTATTTCAATAACATCTAATATTAATCGTAATTTGAATAGTCAAAGGTTTCGTGAAGTTTTTTTAGAAGGTGTAGATGCTTCAAATCAACTTTCTTTACCTGAGCTTCAGCAACAAAATTTTTTATTTGATTGGACTTATTCTTTAAATCATAATTTAACTAAATCTTTAAGATTTACTTTTAATTCATCTACAAGCAATATTATCAGAAGTGAAATGGATGATTCCTCGGATATTTTTATATCAAAACCAAAAGAAATATGGGAAGGGATATGGAATACTGGAGAGCCTGATAGACATTTTCAATCGATTTCTTTAAATTATAAAATACCATTAAATCTTATCCCTATTTTAAGTTTTTTGGATATTGATTATACTTATTCAGGAGATTTTAGTTGGCAAAGAGGATCTGAAGCTTTAGCTAATGTTAAAAATGATAAGGGACAAACACTTGGGGTAGTAAATCAAATTCAAAATGCTAATACAAAATCAGTAAATGGATCGGTATCATTTAAAAAATTATATTCACTATTAAATTTAAATAAGGATAATAAAAAGAAGAACGATGGATTTAAAAAGACTTTAGTTAGAGTTGTTGATTTGTTGTCAAAATTAAGAAGAATCCAAATTAATTATACAGAAAATAATGGAACAGTTTTGCCAGGATACCTTCCTTCAGTTGGATTTGCGGGATCAATCAAACCTACATTAGGTTTTACATTAGGAAGTCAAGCAGATATAAGATATGAAGCTGCAAAAAAGGGTTGGTTAACTGATTTTTCAAATTTCAATCAACCTATAACTGAAGTTCATAATAATAAATTTACTTTAAGTGGTCAGTTTTCTCCATTTAAGAGTCTGGTTATTGATATAAATTCAGAAAGAAGTTATTCAGAAAATATTAATGAAAATTATATTATTGATAAATTATTTTACTTTTCTCAGAATTCTAATTTATATGGAAATTATGCTAATTCAATTGTTTTAATCAAAACAGCATTTAGAAATTCTGATATAAATAAGGATATTAACTTTAATAATTTCCGAAAATATAGACCTGTTATAGCAAAAAGATTATCTGAAGAAAGTGCTTTAAACCTTAACCAATTAAACAATTCATCATACCCTGAAGGATATGGTAAGAATCAACAAGATGTTTTAATTAATTCATTCATAGCAGCTTATTCAGGTCAAGATCCTGAAAAAATTAATTTAAATCCGATAAGAAAGATCCCAATACCAAATTGGAATTTAAAATTTACAGGTTTAATGAATATTAAATCTTTTAAAAAAAAGTTTAACAGGTTCTCTTTTACTCATGGATATAGGGCTAGTTATACAATAAATAATTTCCAGACTAATTTTAATTATAATCCTGAAAATCCTTTTGAGTTAGATAATTCAGGGAATATTATTCCTGAAATTTTATATTCAAATGTTAACCTTGTAGAACAATTTAATCCATTAATAAGATTAGACATTGAATTAAAAAATTCATTCAAATTATTAGCTGATTTTAAGAAGGATAGAGCTCTATCTTTAAGTCATGACAATAATTTGTTGACAGAATCTATTGGTGATGAATATACCCTAGGCTTAGGATATAGATTAAAAGATGTTAGATTTAGAACAAGTTTTGGAGGTAAAAAAATTACACTAAAAGGAGATTTAAATATTAAAGCAGATTTTTCCTATAGAAATAATATTACTGTTTTAAGAAATTTGGAATATGACAATAATCAGGTTACAGCTGGTCAAAAATTAATGTCTATAAAAATTACAGCAGATTATGCTATATCAAAAAATATAACAAGCTTGTTTTTTTATGATCATAATTTTTCAAAATTTGCAATATCAACTGCATTTCCCCAAACAAGTATTAGGTCAGGTATAACGATTAGATATAATTTTGGAAAATAGATTAAATTATTTATTTTAATCAAATATATTTGTCAAAAAAATAAAATGAATATACCAGCAGATTTAAAATATACTAAGGATCATGAATGGGTTAAAATTGATAATGAAATTGCTACAGTTGGTATTACTGATTTTGCTCAGGGAGAACTTGGAGATATAGTTTATATTGAAGTTGATTCTATTGGGGAAAATTTGGAATCTGAATCTGTTTTTGGAACTGTAGAGGCTGTAAAGACTGTTTCGGATTTGTTTATGCCATTAAGTGGAGAGATTATTGAATTTAATTTAGAATTAGAATCAAGACCAGAACTTGTAAATGAAGATCCATATGATTCTGGATGGATGATTAAAATTAAATTATCTGATTTAAAATCAGTTAGTAACCTTCTAGATTCAAAACAATATAAAGACCTTGTTTCAAATTGAAAGATTATTATAAATATATAGCTATAATAGCTACATTATTTGTAATCTATATGAGTTTAAAGCCTCCAGATTCTAGTTCAGAGTTGTGGAGCTTTTTTTATTTACCAGGTGATAAAATTTTGCACGTTATTTGTTACTTTTTTCTGACGGTTATTTATTATTTTTCATTTTACAATTTTAAAAAACAGATTATTTATTCAAGTTTAATGGCTTTTTCTTTAGGCCTTAGTCTTGAATTACTTCAAATTTTAAAAATTTTTCAAAGACAATTTGATTTCTTCGATATTTTATCAAATACTATTGGAATAAGTTTAGCCATTTTAATTATTCATAAAAAGTATTATTCAAAATATTAATATATTGTTTTTTATGTATTTTTTCATAGTTTAGCGTTACTAATAATATTAAATGGAAGCAAAAAAAAATCCTAAGGTTGACTTAACTAAAAACAGTAGTTTATATTTTGTGATTGGATTATCTATTGTTTTATTAATTACCTGGAGAGTTATTGAATGGAAAACATATAAAAATGTTTATGATTATGAGGCTCTTACTGTTGATGATGATGATGATGAAGATGTGCCAATAACAGAGCAATTAAAGACACCACCACCACCACCACCTCCTCCTCCTCCTGCACCTGAAATTATTGAGGTCATTGAAGATGAGGAAGAAATAGAAGAAACAGTTATTGAATCAACAGAAACTGATGAAGAGGAAATTATTGAAGTTGTAGAAGTAATTGAGGAGTATGAAGATATTGATGTTCCTTTTGCTGTTATTGAAGATGTACCTATTTTTCCTGGTTGTGAAAGAGTCAGAAAGTCTGAAAGAAGAAATTGTTTTCAGGAACAAATGAATAAGCATATAAAAAGAAACTTTAGATATCCTGAAATTGCTCAAGAAATGGGAATTCAAGGTAGAGTTTATGTTAATTTCATAATTTCTAAAAACGGAAGTATTACAAATATAAGGATGAGAGGTCCAGATAAAAATTTAGAAAAAGAAGCTCAACGAATAATCGCTAAATTACCAAGAATGACTCCAGGAAAACAAAGAGGTAGACCAGTAAGGGTTCCTTTTAGTATTCCAATTACTTTTAGATTAAGATAATTTTTTTTTTAGATTATATTTGCTATCAGTTTAATTAATGATGCATCAGTCCCAATCTATTACTTTAAATATTTTTCAAAGTCTTGTATCTGACATTTTACAACTAACGAAGTTTCGTTTAGCTATAAGTGTTGTTTTTTCATCTATTGCTGGATATTTTTTAGCTATTGATAATTTAAATTTAACAAGTTTAACTTTACTATTTCTAGGGGGGTTTTCTATGGTGGCTTCATCAAATGTTTTTAATCAATGGATTGAAAAAGAAGAGGATGGATTAATGACAAGAACAAAAAATAGGCCTTTACCTTCAGGGAGAATGAAGGATAAAACAGCTTTATTTATTGGATTTATTTTTTTATTTATTGGAATAGGCTTTTTATACATGATAAATTTTAGAACTGTTTTTTTTTCAGTCTTATCAGTTTTTATATATACTTGTATTTATACCCCACTTAAAAAAAAGACTCCATTAGCTGTTTTTGTTGGAGCTTTTCCAGGAGCTATTCCATTTATGCTTGGATGGGTTGCTGCAACAAACAAATTTGGTATTGAACCAGGAATTTTATTTTTAATTCAATTTATTTGGCAGTTTCCTCATTTTTGGGCCATAGGTTGGTTTATGCATGATGATTATAAAAAAGCAGGATTTAAATTATTGCCATCTGGAAAAAAAGACCAAATAACATCATTTCAAATTGTATTTTATACTATTTGGATGATTTTATTTTCTTTAATACCTGCTACTAGTTATTCAGGAAATTTATTTCTTTCTTTACCTGCCTCAATTGTAATTGCTTTATTAGGTTTAATAATGCTTTATTTTTCTATTTCTTTAATGAGAT
>CAYUZY010000051.1:3305-13891 GCA_964448645.1 uncultured Flavobacteriaceae bacterium | reverse complement strand
AGGTATATCTCCCGCCCAACTTGTAGCATTTTCAACAAGTTCAAGTGCAGCAACTCTTCCTGTCACTATGGAAAGAGTAGAAAACCATTTAGGGGTTGATAAAGAAGTTTCGAGTTTTGTTCTTCCTATTGGAGCTACTATAAACATGGATGGCACAAGTATATATCAGGCAGTAGCAGCAGTATTTATTGCTCAAGCTTTTGGCATGGACTTGTCAATTTCAACACAATTAGGCATAATAGTTACTGCAAGTCTTGCTTCAATTGGAGCTGCTGCTGTTCCTAGCGCTGGGATGATTATGCTTGTAATAGTTTTAGGTCAGGCAGGAATTCCAGAGGCAGGTTTAGCATTAATCTTTGCTGTTGACAGACCGCTTGACATGTGTAGAACAATTACAAATATTACTGGAGACGCAACGGTTTCTATGTTAGTTGCAAAATCAATGGGAAAGCTTGATTAAATTTATATGCCTTATAATTTAAAAGATAAAAATATAATTGTAACTGGAGGTTCTAGTGGGATTGGAGAATCCATTATTGATTTATTATTAGAAAATCATGGAACAGTAATTAATATTGATGTTAATAATAACTCAAAAACTAAAACAATTATATCTGATATAACAAGAAATAAGGATATTAAAAAAATAATAAACTCTGTACCAGATAAAATTGATATTCTTATTAATAATGCCGGTATTGGATTAGTTGGGAATATAGAAAATACTAATGAAAAAGATTTTGATAAAATTTTTGAAGTTAATGTTAAAGGATTATTTAACATAACAAAAGCATTAATTCCTAGAATGAAAAAAGATGGTGGAACAATAATCAACATGGCTTCAACTGCTGCTATTGTTGGTTTAGATGATAGGTTTGCATATTCAGCTAGTAAAGGTGCTGTAATGTCAATGACTAATTCTATTGCAAAAGATTATATATCATTTGGAATTAGATGTAATAGTATATCACCTGGAAGAGTTCATACTCCATTTGTAGATTCATATCTAGAAAAGTTTTATCCTGATAACAAAAAAGAAATGTTTGAAAAACTTTCTAAAACTCAACCTTTAGGAAGAATGGCAAAACCTTCTGAAGTTGCATCACTTGTTTTGTATTTATGTAGTGACGAAGCTTCATTTATTACTGGATCAGATTTTCAAATAGATGGTGGCTTTGTTAAACTAAACACTTAGGATTAAAAATGAAATTATTTAGATTTGGAAAAAAAGGTTCAGAAAAACCTGGAGTCATTATTAAAAATGGAGATAAATTAGATGTCTCGGAATTTAATTCAGATTACGATCAAAATTTCTTTTTAAATAATGGATTAAATAAATTGTCATCATGGTTAGATAATAATTCTTTAAATTGTCCAGTCGTTGATAACGATGTGAGATTAGGAGTCCCTATTGTTAATCCTTCAAAAATAATCTGTGTTGGATTAAATTATGAAAAACATGCGCTTGAGGGCAAAATGGAAATTCCAAAAGAACCTATTTTATTTTTCAAATCGACTAGTGCTCTTACAGGACCCTATGATAACATAATTATTCCTAAAGGAAGTCAAAAAACTGACTGGGAAGTAGAATTAGCCATAATTATTGGAAAAAAAGCTTCATATGTTAAAAAGGAAGATTCACTTAATTATATTGCAGGTTACGCATTACACAATGATGTTAGTGAAAGAGAATTTCAACTTGAAATGTTTGGCCAATGGGTTAAAGGTAAAAGTTGCGATTCTTTTGCTCCTTTAGGACCATATATTGTTAGTACAGACGAAATAGATGATCCTAACAATTTAGACCTTTGGTTAAAAGTAAATGGTACCTTAATGCAAAACAGTAACACTTCAGATTTCATTTTTAATATTCAACATGTTGTTAGCTATATTAGTAAGTTTATGACCTTATTACCAGGAGATATTATATCTACAGGGACTCCTCAGGGAGTTGGAATGGGATTAAATCCTCCTAAATATTTAAAAGAAGGTGATATCGTTGAATTAGGAATAGATGGACTGGGTATTTCTAGACAAACTTGTATTGAGTATAGATGATAATTGATTCTCACCAACATTTTTGGAATTATGATCCAATAAAAGATAGTTGGATTGATGATTCAATGAGTGTTTTAAAAAGAGATTTTTTACCCAAAACTTTAAAAGAAACATATAAAATAAATTCTGTTTACGGATGTGTTTCAGTTCAAGCAGACCAATCCGAAAAAGAGACTGTTTTTTTACTAAACCATGCTTCTAATAATACTTTTATAAAAGGAATTGTAGGTTGGTTAGATATTAAAAGCCCGAAACTTGATGAATTACTATCTTTTTATTCTAAAAATCCTTTTTTTAAAGGGTTAAGACATATTGTTCAGGATGAAAAAGAGAAAGATTTTATGCTTAATTCAGATTTTCAAAGAGGATTAAATTGTCTAAATAAATATAGTTTAACATATGATATTTTAATTAAACATCATCAAATGGATCAAACAATAAAAATGGTTAAAAAAAATCCAAATCAAATATTTATATTAGATCATATAGGCAAACCAGATATTTTAAAAAAAGTTGATACATTATGGAAAAAAAACATTCATAAATTATCATCTTATGAGAACGTTTATTGTAAAGTATCAGGATTGGTTACTGAAACTAAATTTTTAAAGTGGAAGATTAATGATTTTAGTCCTTATCTTGAAGTGGTTTTTGATGCCTTTGGCATAGATAGAATAATGTATGGTTCTGACTGGCCAGTTTGTTTGTTGGCATCCGATTTTAAAGATACTTTAGATATTTTAAATTATCATATTTCATCATTTTCACATAATGAAAAAAACAAAATCATGTCTTTAAATGCAATTAAAGCATATGATTTATCTATTTAGTTTTATATTTTTAATTAAATTGTTTTTAAAACTTAGATTCTTTTTTAAAAAATAATATGAATTTAAACCTTAATGGTAAAGTTATTCTTGTAACTGGTGGCTCTAAAGGAATTGGGCTGGGTATTGTAGATTCTTTAATTAAAGAAAATGCAATACCTTTTATCATAGGAAGAGATGAAAAAAGTATAAAAAAGGTAGTAAACAAATATAAATCTCAAGATTATAATATAAGTTATTCAGTTGCTGAATTAGCAAAGCCAAACGAATGTGAAAAAGCTGTTAGAGATGCTATAAATAAATATAATAGAATTGATGGAGTTGTAAACAATGCGGGAGATAATGATGGAGTTAGTTTAGAAAAAGGTAATTATAAAGATTTTGTGAGTTCTTTACATAAGAACCTAATTCATTACTATTTAATTGCTCATTATTCTTTAAAATCATTAAAAAAGAGTAAAGGAGTAATAATAAATATCGGATCTAAAACTTCATTTACTGGTCAAGGAGGAACTTCTGGTTATACGGCATCAAATGGAGGAAGAAATTCACTAACAAGAGAATGGGCTGTAGAATTACTGCCTTTCGACATAAGAGTTAATTCAGTTATTGTTGCAGAATGTTATACTCCAATGTATGAAAGATGGATAAAAACTCAAAAAGAACCCAAATCAAAACTTGAAAAAATTAACAAAAGAATACCTTTTCAAAATAGAATGACAACTGTTGAAGAAATTGCAGATACTGTTGTTTTTTTATTATCTGAAAAATCAAGTCATACTACTGGACAATTAATCTTCGTTGATGGAGGATATACTCATTTAGATAGAGCATTATAATAATACATTATTATGAAAAAAATTTGTTTAGCATTGGACCTTATAAATAAAAAAGAATTAATAGATGAGTATATAAATCATCATAAGTCAGTTTGGCCAGAAGTTGAATCAAGTATAATTGATTCAGGAATTAAAAAAATGGAAATTTATTCTATTTATGATAGATTGTTTATGATAATTCATGTTAGTAAAGACTTTTCTTTTGAAAACAAATCTAAATTAGATGTTAAAAATAAAATAGTCCAAAAATGGGAATTTTTAATGTCAAAATATCAAAAGAAACTTCCTAATACTAATAAGAATGAAAAGTGGAGAATAATGGATAAAATATATGAATTAGATTCTTAATTAAATGGGTAAATTTAACAGAAAATATCCTTCAGTTACTTATTTAAGAGAAAAAGCAAAAAAGAGAATTCCAAAATTTGCATTTGAATATTTAGATGGAGGATGTAACAATGAAGAAAGCTTATTCAAAAACACTAATGATATAAGAAATATTGAAATCAAACCTAAATATATCACTGAAAAGAAAAAGACCTCTATTAAAACTCAATTGTTTGGAGTTGAATATGATGCTCCTTTTGGTATTGCTCCAATAGGTCTTCAAGGTCTTATTTGGCCTAGATCTCCAGAAATATTAGCAAAAGCAGCATTTGATAATAATATTCCTTTTATTTTAAGTACTGTTTCAACATCAAATATTGAAACAATTTCTGAAATAACTGAAGGTAAAACATGGTTTCAGCTTTATCATCCAGCTGAAGATTCAATAACAAAAAATATTTTAAAGAGGGCAGAAGATTCTGGAATAAAAAACCTTGTAATTTTAGCTGATGTTCCAACATTTGGTTATAGAGATCGAGAGATTATTAACGGACTTTCATTACCTCCAAAATTGACGTTTTCAAATTTTAAAAGCATGTTGTTAAGACCAATTTGGTTAATTAATACTCTCTTAAAAGGGAAACCTTCATTTGAAACATTAAAACCATATATGTCTTCAAATTTAAGTTTAAAGCAATTAGGAAAGTTTATGGACGCAACCTTCTCGGGGGCACTTAATAAGGAAAAAATATCCAGATTAAGAGATTTATGGAAAGGAAATATCATTATTAAAGGATTAGAATCATTAGAGGATATTAAAATTTCTGAAAAATTAGGTTTAGATGGGGTGATTATTTCAAATCATGGAGGCAGACAAATAGATATAGGAGAATCTACCGTTAATTCATTAAAAAGAATTAAACGTAATTATAATGGCAAAATGAAGATTATGATGGATAGTGGTATAAGAGATGGTGCCGATATTGCTAGAGTTTTAGCATGTGATGCTGAATTTACTTTTTTAGGAAGAACATTTATGTATAGCGTTTCAGCCCTTGGAAAAAGGGGAGGAGACCATTGTATTTTAATGTTGAAAAAACAATTGAATCAAATTATGGAACAGCTTTCTTGTGAAAAAGTTTCTGATCTTAAAAATCATTTAATTTAATTATTATGAGTCTTGAATGGAAAGGTATTATGCCTGCGGTAACAACAAAATTTTTAGATAATGACAAACTTGATCTAAAAACCTTTAAGATTAATGTTGAATCACAATTAAGTGCAGGAGTACATGGAATTGTTCTAGGGGGCTCTCTAGGAGAATCGAGCACATTAGATGAAAACGAAAAAAATATTTTATTAAAGAAAACCATTGAAATAGTTGCAGGAAAGATTCCAGTTATAATGAATATTGCTGAGAGTTCAACTAAAAAGGCAATTGAATCTGCAATCATAGCTGAAAAAAATGGAGCTTCAGGTTTAATGATACTTCCTCCAATGAAATATAAGGCAGATAATAGAGAAACTGTTGAGTTTTTTAAAAAAATTGCTTCAAAAACTAATTTACAAATCATGATTTATAATAACCCAGTTGATTATGGAATTGAAGTAACATTATCAATGTTTGAAGAACTTATTTCAATTAAAAATATTGTAGCTGTAAAGGAATCTACTCGTAACATATCTAATATTACTAAAATGAAAACAAAATTTGGAGATAGGTTTAAAATATTAGCTGGTGTTGACACTTTAGCATTAGAATCTTTAATTATGGGAGCTGATGGTTGGATTGCTGGATTAGTTTGCGCATTTCCAAAAGAAACTGTTGCGATTTATGAATTACATAGAGTAGGGAAAATTAAAGAAGCTTTAGAAATATATAAATGGTTTTTACCTCTTTTAGAACTTGATACAAATTCAAAACTAGTACAAAACATAAAACTTGCCGAAGTTGCAACTGGAATTGGAACAGAAAAAGTTAGGGAACCACGTTTGCCTTTAATAGGAAAGGAGAGAGAGAATGTACTTGAAATAATTGAAAAAAGTTTAAAGTCTAGACCTATATTACCTGATTACAAAAATTTATAAAAATGATTACAGGTAAAAATTATATTGGTAATGATTTATCGGGAATCGGAAATAAATCTCATAAAACAATTAACGCTAAATTAAATCTTGAGAATTCTATAAATTTTATTGAAGCTACATCTAATGAGATTAATCAGGCTGTCACTTTAGCTCATGAATCTTTTCAGGTATATAAAAACATTTCTGGCAAAGAAAAAGCTTCTTTTTTAAATTGTATAGCTGATGAGATTTTAGCATTAGGTGATGAATTAATAGAGGTTTTTATTTTAGAATCCGGCTTGCCTGAAGGAAGAGCTGTTGGGGAGAGAGCCAGAACAGTTTTTCAACTTCAAGCTTTTGCAAATATGATTCAAACTGATGAGTGGAAGAATAATATTATTGAAAAAGCCTTACCAGACAGAAAACCTTCTCCAAAACCTGATATAAGAAAAACGTATATTCCTATTGGCCCTATAGCAGTTTTTACACCTAGTAATTTTCCTTTAGCATATTCAAGTGCTGGTGGTGATACTGCAAGTGCATTAGCTTCGGGATGCTCAGTTGTAGTTAAGGCTCATTATATGCATTCAGGAACTGCAGAATTAGTATCATCTGCTATAATTAAATCTGTTAAAAAAACTGGAATGCCAAATGGGGTATTTTCAAATATTAATGGAGGAATTGAAGTGGGCCAAAATTTAGTTAAAAATATAAAAATAAAAGGAGTTGGTTTTACAGGGAGTAAGTCTGGAGGAAGAAGTATTTATAATATTGGCTCTAAAAGAGAAGAGCCCATTCCTGTTTTTTCAGAAATGGGAAGTGTTAACCCTGTAATTATTTCTCCAAAATCAATTGACTCCAAAAGCATAGAAATTGCAAAAATTCTTTCAGAATCTATTACACTTGGAGCAGGTCAATTTTGCACAAATCCTGGTTTAATTATAGTCGTTGAAAAAGAAAATACAAATAGCTTTATAGATAATGTTATTGATAATCTTATAAAAAAGGGATCACAGTGTATGATTCATAAAAACATAAAAGAAAGTTATTTAAAGAATATAGAATATATTTCTAAACAAAAAGGAGTAAAAGTATTGTCAAATACAGATATTGGATTAAAAGGAAATTTTATTAGTTCACAAATAAATTCTATTTTAGCTAAAGATTTTTTATTGAATTCAAAAATACATCAAGAGGTCTTTGGCCCATTTTCTTTAATTGTTAAATGTAAAGATGGAAATGAATTAATAAAGGTAATTGATAGCTTAGAAGGACAGCTAACTGGAAGTTTGTTTGCTGAAGAAGGTGAACTAAAAGAATTTTACTCTGTTATTGATAAATTAAAAAGCAAAGTTGGCAGGATCATCTTTAACGGCGTCCCTACTGGGGTGGAAGTTTCTCAAGCAATGACTCATGGAGGTCCTTATCCCGCATCTTCTGATTCTAGATATACATCCGTTGGATTAGATTCAATTAAACGCTGGGTTAGACCTATCACATATCAAGACTGGCCTATTGACTTTTTGCCTAGTGATCTTCAATAAATTATAACAATATAGTGAAACGTGTCTTAAATGATGAATGGGAGAAAATTTTATCAACTCAATTTAAAATGAGTTATTTTAAAAAACTTGAGAAGAAAATTTATAATGATTACAAAATTCAAAAATGTTACCCTAATATTAATGATATTTTTAAAGCTTTTAATCTATGTAAATTTAACGAATTAAAAGTTGTTATAATTGGGCAAGATCCTTACCATGGTTGCAATGAGGCTAATGGCTTGGCTTTTTCTGTAAATAATGAAGTTAGGATTCCTCCATCTTTAAAAAACATTTTAAAAGAAGTTAAAACTGATATTGGTAAAACTTTAATTAATCATGGAGATTTATCTAAATGGTCAACTCAAGGAGTACTTCTGTTAAATTCAATTTTAACTGTAAAAGAAAATCAACCAATGAGCCATAAAGATTTAGGATGGGAAATTTTTACTAATGAAGTAATAAAAGTAATATGTGAAAAATCATCTAATATTGTTTTCTTGCTTTGGGGAAATAATGCTAAAAAGAAAATTAAATATATAAATAAAGAAAAGAATTTTGTTTTAATATCAGGACATCCATCTCCTTTAAGTGCAAACAGAGGTTATTGGTTTAATAATAAACATTTTAGTAAAACAAACAATTATTTAATTTCAAAAAGTAAAACCCCTATAATATGGTGATTTTAAATAGACTCAACTGTATAAAGAGTTTTTTCAATCATATCATCTATCGTTTTGTCTTGATCTTTGACAAAATCACCAGTAATTCTATTAGCTAAAATTGCATTTATTGATAAAGATTTATGTTGAAGCAACTTACATAATCCATATATACCAGAGGTTTCCATATCTAGATTTGTGATTTTTTTACCAGAATAGCTAAATGAATTTAATTTAGAATTTAATTTTTCAAACTTTAAAGGAATTCTTACACTTCTACTTTGTGGACCATAAAATCCAGGGTTTGTTAATGTAATCCCGCTATTTATAAAAGTTTTTGAAAAAGTATTAAATAAAGAAATATCACAATCAAATGCATAAGGATTTATAATGTTATCACTAAGATTTAAATGTTTCTTTAATTTAATTATTAATGAATTTTTATATTCATTTTGATATGAATAAAAGTTGAGAAGATTATCAAAACCGATTGCTAATTCCGATAATAGTATAGTCTCTAATTCTATTTCTGAATGAATACTTGCAGAAGTTCCTAATCTTATAATATTTAATTTTTTTTCTTGATTATTTCTTTTCCCTGTTTTTAAATTTATATTACTTAGAATATCTAATTCATTAATAACAATATCTATGTTACCTGTTCCAATTCCAGTTGATATTACTGATATTGGGATTCTTTTATACAAACCATTATGTATTAAAAATTCTCGTTTCTGTTTTTTTAAATTAATAGAATCAAAATGACGAGAAATAAATTTAACTCTATCAGGATCGCCAACCGTTAGTATAATATCATTTATTTCATTTGGAAATAGTCCAAGATGATATATACTTCCGTCTTTATTTAAAATGATATTTGTTCTATCAATTTTCATTAACCTCCAACTCTTTTTACTTCATGTCCCATATCTTGAAGAATAGAAATTATTTTATCTCTATAGTTTCCTTGAATTATAATTTCATTATGTTTTAATGATCCTCCAACGCCAATTGTTTTTTTTAATTTTTTTTCAATTACTTTAAGTTCTTTAATAGAACTGTTGAATCCTTTTATGACAGTAACTATTTTTCCTGCACGCCCTTTATTACTAAAATGAGCTTCTAAATTTTGTTTATTAAACGTGACCTTCTTTTCTTCAAAAATTTCTGGTTCTGGATCAGTAGATAAATTTTTAAATTTTATGTTTTTTAAATCTTCAAAATCATTTAATTTTTTTTCTTTCATTAACTCTTAGTAAAAGGTATTTAATATTGTAAATTTATTTTAAATAAAAATAATTAAAATGCGACTTTTACTACTATTTTTGGTATTATCTTTTTATATGAATGCACAAAACAATAATCATAATCTTCCATTTTTTGAGATTAGTAGTGAAAAAAACAATTACACGTCAGTTAATATTATTTATAGATTAATTGAAGGGGCAGGATATAGGTATTACTGGGCTTCAAAAGATTTAAAAACAATAGATTTAGAGTATAAACCAAGTTCAACTTCAATTTCATCATATGAAACATTAGAACATATTTATATTTTATCTGAAACCATTGTGAATTCAGTTTTTAATAAAGCTAATTACAGACCAACTAATAAAATACCTGAATCATATGAAGAATTAAGAGAAGGAACATTAAATAATTTAAAAAAATTTAATGATGTAATTATAAATAAAAGTGAAGATGATTTAAAGAAAATTAAAATTATATTCAATAGAGATGGGAGGGATGTTTCATTTCCTTTTTGGAATTTATTAAATGGCCAAATCGCTGATATGATATATCATACAGGTCAAATAGTTTCATTTAGGAGAACAGGCGGAAATCCGATTCAAAAAGGAGTAAATGTGTTTTTAGGAAAAACAAAAACTTTTAATTAAAAATCTCTTTTTTCAAAGGTTTCATTGTCTTTATCAATCAATCTTTTAATAATAAAATAAATTAACAAACAAATAAATCCAAAAATTAAAACAGACTCTAACATTATTCAATAATTACAGCGGTTCCGTAAGCTAAGATTTCAGAACAACCTTGCATTACCATAGAAGTAGTTAAACGAATATTTACAACAGCATTTGCTCCCATTTTTTCTGCATCATCCACCATTCTTTTAATAGCTTGTTCCCTAGATTCTGCCTGAAGCCTAGTGTATTCTGATATCTCTCCCCCAACTAAGTTTTTAATTCCAGCAAAAATGTCTCTACCAATGTTTCTTGCCCTAACAGTACTTCCCCTAGCAATCCCAAG
>CAYUZY010000051.1:0-3295 GCA_964448645.1 uncultured Flavobacteriaceae bacterium | reverse complement strand
TTTTTTATTTGCTATTTCTTCTGTATTTACAATTATCATAATATTTATTTAAAAAGAGATTTTTCTATTAATGGGAATAATTTTAATGCATTTTTATAATATACTTTTTGCAGAATAGAATCATTAAGATTTAAGCCATATAGTTTCCAATGCGCATGTCTTTTCCTATAATAATCAAAATATTCATCATCTGTTTCTAGCACTCTAAAATAAGTATAATATTCTGAAACTTTATATGAATCTTTACCAAAAAGTATTCTGTCTTGATAATCTATAAAAAACTTCTTAGCTCTTATTGGCTGTCTACCAATTTCAGCTAAAACTGCTCCTATTTCTGTATAAACATTAGGATACTTATCTAAATGGTCACTTAATCTGTCAAGATCGTTTCCCATCCAACCTAAATGAGCATTAATAAAAACTGTATTTTTATTTTCTCTAAATATTTCATGTTGTTCAGATAAAATCTCTTCAAATGATGGATTCTTTAAAGGGTCTCGATATCTGTTTGGTTTTTGTCTGAGCTCTAACCATCTTTCATTGTATTCATCTTTAGGATCCCAAAATGATGATGGCTCTCCAGAATGAATTAAAACAGGTAAATTTAGTTTTCCTAATTCTTTCCATATTGGATTTAGTCTCGAGTCATTTATTTTTATTCTATCTCCATTTTTATCCTTATCAGTTAATCCAAATGACTTATATATTTTTAGGCCCATAGCTCCGATTGAATGAGTTTTATTTATTAAATCTATATTCTTTTTTATAAAGTCAGGATTGTCAATTTCCTCAAAATCAATATTTATAAATAAACCAAATCGGGTAGGGGCATTTCGTTTTATATTTTCCATTGATTTTCGAAAATAAATACCTCTAAAACCACTTAGATTAATCATAAATGCCATATTTAAACTATCCATCTCCTCGGCTAATTTTGAAAGATCTTTAATTGGCATATCAAATTGATGATTATGAACGTCAATGAAAGGGTATTTTGATTTTTTTAAAACAGTCTCCTTTACTTTTAAAGTTGATTTTGGATTATAAGCCTCTATATCCATAAGATTGTTTTTTTCTTGTAATAAATTAATAGTTAAATAGCAAACCAATCCAATAAATATTATGAAAAGAGCTAGCTTAATAAAATTCTTAAATGAAACTAAAGAAAACAATTAGTTAGGTTTTATTGGCACTAAGACTTTAGTTTTATCCCAGTACATTATTAAATTAATTCCTAAAGAATCTTTATTAAAATCTATAGTAAATTGTTCAAAAGATTGATCCATTTCTTGTACAGGAACAATTACACTTAATATATCATTCTTTTTGTCCGGGGGATTAAAACCAAAAGCACCGGCTTCAGAATTAAGTACGACTTCCCAAGATTTAGAATTTGGTATAGCATACATCCTATAACTTCCGGCTTTTAGATTTTTTTCTGAAAATAAAACGGGTTTATTTAAAGATAATTCTGTAGCAAAATTAGCGCCCAATCTCCAGTATTCATTAAAGGGAACTAAAGCACTATCTTTTTTTTCTCCAAAAATCAGTCTATTTTTCTTATAAGGTCTGTAATAAGAAACGTTTAATTCCAATTCTTTTTCAATAATACTTGCCTCTCCTTTTGGGCTTTTAGGATTAATTATAACTGCATAAACAAAGTAAAAAACAACTATTAACAAAAACCCTATTAAAGCTATAAATATTTTTTTTATCATGATTTTACAAATATAATACCTCTAATTAACTTTATTGGGGTTTTTTTTTATCTTTAAGTTTAAACACAAACAAAATGAACAAGTATTTAATTAAAAGAGAAATTGAAGGTGCATCTCAAATACCTAGTGAAAAATTAGATGAGATTGGACAAGGCTCTGAATCAGTATTAACTGCCATGAGGAATGAAGGAAAAAAAATTGAACAGGAACGTAGCTATATTGCTGGGAATAATGTTTTTTGTGTCTATAATGCAGAATCTGAAGACATCATAAAAGAGCACGCTGAACGTGCTGGAGTCCCTGCTAATGAAATAACTATAATTTCAGGAATATTAGAGCATAATACTAGCAATGACTGAATCATCAACATATCTTCTTCATAAGGTTCTATCCCTCTAATTAACTTTAGGGGATTGTTTTATATTAGCGTTCATCAAAACCCATAAGTTGGGATCCAAATGAATAAGCCCAGGCTTGTTTTCTACTTTTATTTTATATACACTTGACTTTCCTTTTAGCTGGATTTTTTCTATTATTTGATTGCTATTTTCAAAATCAATTCCAATTTCAATAGGCATCTCAAATAAACTTCCATCCATTTGAACCTGATTAAGTTCTAATACAACCACCCCTTCAAGCTTATCATAATACCAAACTCCATCTAATTTTAGTGCACCATGATAGTACAACCATTGATTAAAAAAAACAGTTAAATCGATCCCTGAAACCTCTTCAATTATTTTTTTAAAATCATCTGTTGACACGTTTAAATCTTTGTATTTTTTGTAATAAGCTCTAATCCCTTTCCAAAACATTTCTGTTCCCAAAACTCCTCTAAGCATATGTAAAATCCAGCTCCCTTTTTGATAAGTCTGAGAACTTGTAACATCTTTCATGTCTTTCAAATTATCATGAACAATTGTATAATTTGGGTTCTTTTCATAAAAAGCATCTATACGTTTTTGGCTAGATTTAAGACCTTGAACAAAAGAATCTCTCCCATATTCATGTTCAATAAAGAGTAGGGTAAAATAGGTTGCAAAACCTTCACTTAGCCATACATCATCCCAGTCATATTCAGTTACAGAATTACCAAACCATTGATGAGCAATTTCATGAATAACAACATTTCTCCAACGAGTATTACGATCACCTTTGACTGAATTGTCACTATAAAGAATAGCTGAAGCAGCTTCCATTCCTCCACTGACACTATTAGATTGTATGTTGGCTAATTTTTCGTAAGGATACGGTCCTATATAGCTGCTATAAAATTCAAGCACTTTTTTTGTTGGCTCTGCAAAATCGTAAAAACCAGCATCTCTATCTTGTTTAAAGACCCATGTTTGAATTGACTTTCCATCAAATTCATCAACATATTGAACAGCAAATTCTGCTACGCCTAAAACATATAGCCACGGAGAAATCGGCACAGATTGTTTCCAATTAGTAAGTTTTTTATTTCCCTCCAAATTTGTCTCTTCTTTTTTTAATCCATTTGAAACTACCTGATAATGATTAGGAGCTGTTACGATAAATTCGCACGTAGCTTTATCATAAGGATGATCTATAGTAGC
>CAYUZY010000050.1:1829-13920 GCA_964448645.1 uncultured Flavobacteriaceae bacterium | reverse complement strand
GCTATTAATTGTTGGTCTTATAGCTTCTACACCAAATTTTTCAATTCCTTGATTAAGTATTCTTCCACTGACTGTCAATTCCATTCCATCAGAAACATCCCATTGCCAAAAAAGCGCTTTGTCATTTTCCTTTCTGATTTTTATCCATTCATTATAATTCTTTATTAATGGTACTAATTGATTTGATAAAATAGAATCATTTCGATGAACGTTATTAAAGGCAAGAATTGCATCTGCAATCCAAAAACTATATTGCCTAATTCCATCTCCAGATTTATAAAGCCAAAAATTGATATATTCAGAGATATATTTTGGATCTTTTAACCATCTTCCTTCATAAATATGATGAGCAGCAGGACAATTTATAGTATTGTGTTTTTTAGACCAGTTAACATCAGGTAAAAACTCTGTAATAACAAATCCATCGTCGGTATTCTTAATATGTTTTCTATAAGTCCACCATCTGAAATAATAGGTCTCTTCTATTTCTTTATCAGGGAGATCTATCATTGGAATATTTTTAATTAAAAATATGAACGCTTCATCATTGGGTATAAATTGTTTGTAAATCTCATTGTCGTTTTTATTAAAGCGATCAACATAATTTTTTAATTTATCTGATGTTATAATTTTGACTGATTTATTCTTTTTAACCTCAACATTACAGGAAAAAAAAACAATCAGAAAGAATGAAATAAAGAAATTTATTTTTTTCATAATTGAGATGTCATTAATTTAAAATAATTACATTTTTTATAGGCTATACCCTTAATTCTCTTTGCTTCCTAGGCGCCACATTAGAATTCCACCTGTTATAAACATCCATATTGAATAGGCGCCAGTAGGAAGTCCCATTTCGATATTGTTCAGTATTGTAGTAGCAATGACAAAAGCCAATGTTCCGTTTTGAATTCCACTTTCAATAGTAATTGAAATTTGACTTTTTCCTGTTATACCAAAAAATTTGGCAGTCATATATCCAAGCCCCATCGTTGACAAATTAAGAAGTAATGTTGCCAATCCAACTTCTTTCATTGCTTGGATTAAATCTTCTTTGTTAGCAATCATTACAAGTAAAAAAATAATAACAAATAGAACTGTTGACGCAGTACGCATAGGTTTTTCCATACGGAGAGCAAAGCCTTCATTTCTTTTACGAATCAGCATGCCTATTGAGACAGGAATCACGGTTATTACCAAAATTTGAAGCATGGTTTGAATTACAGGAAGTTCAATAACAACAGAGCTATCTCCTGTAAAATAAGTAATGGCTTTTGATAATATGATTGGAATTGTGAAAACAGTGATTAGACTTGCCAGGGCAGTTAGAGTGACAGAAAGACCAATATTTCCTCGAGCAACTTGTGTTATAAGATTGCTTGTAGGCCCTCCAGGGCATAAAGATAGTATCATAATGCCAATGGCCATAGATGAGTTTAAATCAAACAGAAAGATAATTGAAAATCCAATAAAGGGAAGAAATACTAACTGGTTCAACAGGCCAACAAATACTGCCTTTGGATAAGTAAAAAGTCTACTAAAATCATTAACCACAAGGGTTAGGCCCATGCCAAACATGATAATTGCCAAAGAAATTGGTAAAAAGATTTGTGAGATAATCATCGCTGCATCCATATTTCTATCTTATAGGATTTTGTGCTTTTGCTTTCTAATATTAAATACTATTTATTAAAACTACTTTCAATTTGTTTTAATATTTTTGCCCCTAAATTATAATAATAATTAAACTAAAACTAAATATAATTGTCTATTAATAAATAAGTAAATTCTTGAAAATGATAAGACAGTTTATTTTCTTTTTTCTTTTTTGTAATCTAATTTTTTCACAAAAATCTATAGATACCACATATGTTAAATTCACTAGTGAAAAAATGATTATTGATGGGCTTGAAAATGAATCTTCATGGAAAAAAGCTGATTTAAAAACAGATTATTGGCAATGGTTTCCAACAGACACTTTAAAAGCTGGCAAACAAACTGAAATTAAATTTTTATTTGATGATGATAATTTATATGCTTTTGTAAAATGTTATGAAGATCAAGATGAAGCTGTTATTTCAAGTTTAAGAAGAGATATGGGGAGATATTCAGACTTTTTTATTTTCACTATTGATACATTTAATGATCTAACTAATGCATATGCCTTTGGAGGGAATTCTGTTGGAGTTAAAAAAGATGAGATTTTTTTTAATGGTGCAAGGACTCTTGGAAGGGATGCTAATATGGATTGGGATGTTAAGTTTGATTTAAAAACCAAAATTTATAAAGACTACTATACTGCAGAAATGAGAATTCCTTTTAGTTCAATAAGGTTTGCAAATAATAGTAAAATGTGGCGCTTTAACGCTTCTAGAAGAAGAATTGGTGCTAACGAGTTTTCTACCCTTTTTAGAGTTCCTCAAGAGCAATCATTTGTAAATTTGTCTTACACCAAACCTTTATTGTTTGAAAAACCTTTAGGTAAGTCAAAAACTCCAATTGCATTTATACCTTATATAAATACTTTAAAATCATTTAATTATGATCCAAAAAAATCTTTAAATTCTTTTGACTATGGTGCTGATGGAAAAGTTTATATTGGAACAGGTTTAAATTTGGACCTTACGATTAATCCTGATTTTTCTCAAATTGAGGTAGATGATCAGATCATAAACTTGAGTAGATTTGGAGTTAGATTGCCCGAAAAAAGACAATTTTTTATTCAAAATAGTGATCTGTTTACTGGTTATGGTGATCAGTGGGATAATCAACCTTTTTTTACTAGAAGGATTGGAGTTGCAAAAGATTTAGATGGAAATACAATTCAAAATAAAATTGATGCAGGATTAAGACTTAGTGGAAAATTAAATAATAGATTAAGAATAGGATTTTTAAATATGCAAACTGCTCAAGATGAATCAAATAAAATTTCTGCAAATAACAATAGTGTAATTTCCTTACAACAAAACCTTTTTAGTAAATCAAATATTAAATTTTTGTTTATAAACAGACAGCAGACAGGTTTAAATAAATTTGATACAGAACAAGAGGATTATAATCGTTTAATTGGTTTCGATTATAACTTAATTTCAAAAGATGATAAGTTTAGTAGTAAAATATGGTTTCATAATACTTTTTCACCTACTACAAATAAAGATTCGTATTCAACAGGATTTGCTGGATATTATACATCAAGAAAAAATAAGGTAAGATTTCTTTTATCAAAAACAGCTCCAAATTTTAAAAGTGATTTAGGCTTTAGTAGAAGAACAGATTATATAAAGAATTTTTCAAGTTATACTAGAGTTTTTTATCCTAAATCAAATACCCTTCAGAGTATTGAAGTTGGACAATGGTTATATTATGTAGATAAACCAGATAAAAATGGATTAGTAACCGACAGAAATAATCAGACAAACCTTAATTTTAATTTTATTAATGCATCTCAGCTAGAGTTTGAATTTAGTCATAGGTATGTTTTTTTAGAAAATGATTTCGATCCAACAGGGGTTAATGAAAAAACTCCTATGAAAATTGGGGGTTATAATACAAAAGAAATTGAAATAAGTTATAATTCAACAAGCAGCAAAAAATTTAGATCTGAAACTAACATAAATTATGGAGGGTTTTATAATGGAGAAAAATATTCAATAGATACTAAACTAAATTATAGGGTTGATAAATTGATGCAAGCAAGCCTGAAATTAGGAATTGATAAAATTCTTTTGCCTAAACCACAAAAATCAGTGAATCTATTTTTGATTAGTCCAAAAATAGATTTTACTTTTAATAAAGAGATTAGCTGGGCAACATTTATTCAATACAGTAATTTTTCCAATTCTTTGGGAGTTAACTCTAGGTTAAAGTGGAGGTTTGCACCTTTATCCGATTTGTATTTAGTTTATACAGATAATAGTTATTTCACAGACTATAGGTATTCTCCAAAATTCAAAACAATCAACCTTAAAATTACTTATTGGCTTAATATTTAATCTCTGATCAAATTTTATTTAAATAATTATTCAAAAAATTTAGAATTTTTTTATACCCTTCTATTTGATTTTCTTTTTTAATAAAACCATGTCCTTCATCATCAAATAAAAGATATTCTACATATACTCCTGAATCTCTAGCTTCTTTAACAATCTCATCAGATTCAATTTGTAAAACTCTAGGGTCATTCGCCCCTTGGAGAACCATAATTGGATTTTTTATATTTTTTGCATGGAACAGCGGAGAGATCTCATAAAGTCTAATGGAGTCTTTTGAGTAGGGATCACCTAATTCTTTATATAATGATTTTCTAGAGGATTCCCAGTAAGCAGGAATTGATCTTAGGGTCCTTATCCAATTTGTAACTCCATAAATATTTACTCCAACATTAAAAACTTCAGGTTCAAAAGTCATTGCTGCCATAGTCATATAACCTCCATAACTTCCTCCAATTATTCCAATATTTTCTGATTTTATATAGTCTTGATTTTGTAACCAATATTTACCCCAAATACAATCCTTTAAATCTTTATCTCCATGATTTTTATCATCTAATTCATAAAATGTTTTACCATACCCGCTACTACCTCTATTATTAACCGCAAGTATTGCATAACCATGATTAACTAAATATTGAATCAAAGGCCTATAACCTATTCGAGATTGACCTCCAGGACCTCCGTGGACCCATACAAGTGCAGGAACTTTATTTTTTATACTAGCCAATTTTGGTTTGTATAAAATTGCGGGGATCTCTAATTCATCAAATGAATTATATCTTATAACTTCTCCATGAATTAAATCCGATGGATTTATTTCAGGATTTAAATTTGAAGTAATTTGCTTTAATTCTTCTGATTGCATATTGTAGGTATATATATCTCCTGGAGAATTTGAAGCCCCAGCTGATATTCTTGCCATTTTTTCATCATCAGAAAATAAAATTGAATTAATATTCATTTTATCAATACCTTTAAAACTGACTTTAAAATCATCCTCAATTCTTTTTACAATTAATTTATTTTGAGCATCTTGATTTACAGTCACAACTCTATATTTGTCATTTTTAGACAAAGAACTTCTTGTAACATCCCAATTAGTTTTATATACTAAACTTCTTTTTCCTGATTTAAGATTATAAGTCATTAAATAAAGAAATTCATTATCGTGGTTTGTACTATAGTAATAATTTTGATCACTTTTGTCAAAACCTTGACCTCTAAAATTTGCTTCTTGATCTGAAATTTCTATTTTATTTTTTGTTTCAAATTCATAGATATATAGTTTATTAATTTCTCTTGAAGGATTTAGATTTAAGACTAGATATTTATCATTATTTGATAGTGGATAATATGTGTAACCTTCATTATTTTTAAAGATCATTTCAGTTTTTAAGTTTTCCAAATTCATTTTATAAACATCAAAAAATTTAGAATCCCTTGAGTTAGATAAAAAATACATTTCTTTTTCATTTTGTGACCAACCAAAAAAACTAGCTTTGGTATCTTCCCCAGGAGTTAGATCTATAGACTGCCCCTCTCTAATTAAAAATAAATGGAAGTTTTCATTACCACCACTATCAGCTCCATATATAATTTCATCTGTTAAGGGAGAATATGAAATAGCAAAATATGATTCTAACTTCGAATCAGTTATTTGAGTTTCTTTACTTGAAGTAAGATCCATTTCATAAACATTAAAAATTCCTGATTTGTCAGAGCTATAAAGCAATTTTGTTGCATCCTTAGAAAAGTATCCTCCAGAGCTTCTATTATTTGTCATTAGAGTTTCAATAGAATATTTTTTTGATTCTATTTCATTTGGCTGACAACTTATTATGAAAAAGCTTATGGTTAGTAATAAAATTTTTTTCATGACTTATAATTCTTAAAATTTAATCTAGAAGATATAACAATTAAATTAAATATATTTCTCTATCTTTTATATTTATAAATCTTAATTTCTTTTTAATATGAGTTTTAAATTAAATAAAAAATTCACTTTTTTAATTATTGTAATATTTTTTCAAGCTATTTCTTTTTCTCAATCCTCAAAGAAACTTAATCCAATTGACATTTTTGATCTAGAACATGTTTCAAGTCCAGAAATTTCTCCAAAAGGAGATAAGATTTTATATCAAAGAAACTTTAAAGATATAATGACTGATAAATCATTATCAAATATTTGGCTAGTAAATTTTGATGGGTCTAATAATAGACCTGTTACAACAGGGAACAAAAATGACTTTTCTCCAAGGTGGTCAAATTCTGGAAAAATGTTTATATATAAATCAAATGTTGATGGTAAAACACAGTTGTATTTATTTAATTTAAATACTAATTCAACCCAAAAATTAACAAATGTTCAGTCATCAATAGGAAATGCCCAATGGTCTGATGATGATAAGCATATTCTGTTTACTTCATTTGTAAAAGATACTAAGAATAATCTCATAAAAATGCCTGAAAAACCTGATGGAGCGAAGTGGAATAAACCTCCAATTGAAATAGAAGATATGGTCTTTAGATATGATGGTTCAGGTTTTAGAAAAAAAGGAGCTAATCAAATTTTTGTTTTGCCTGTTGAGGGAGGAACACCTAGACAATTAACTAGTAATAAAAAAAGCTCAGGATCTGTTACTTGGTTAGACAACAGAAGAATACTTTTTTCTGCTAATCTTCATGAAAATTCTGATTTTGAACCTAGTAATTCTGAAATATTTGTTTTAGATATAAAATCTGAAAAAATCATTCAGCTAACTAATAGGTTTGGCCCAGATTATTCACCAAAAGTCTCTCCAGATAAAACAAAAATTGCCTTTTTAGGATATGATGATAAGTTTTTAGGGTATCAACAAACATCATTATATCTTATGGATATTGATGGAAAGAATGTAAAAAAAATATCAAATGATTTTGACAGAAATATTGGTAATATAAATTGGAAAGGAGATAGCAAAGGATTGTTCTTTCAATATGATGATAAGGGAATGACAAAAATGGCATCAATTTCATTATCAGGAAAAGTTAAAGATATTGTTGATGAATTGGGAGGTTTATCCTCTGGAAGGCCCTATAGTGGAGGGACTTATTCAGTTTCAAAAAACGGTCGGTATGCATTTACTTATGGAAATGTATATAACCCTTCGGATTTAGCTACGGGGTACAATGGTTCAACAAATAGAATAACTCAATTAAATAAAGACTTATTTGACTATAAAAAACTTGGTAAAGTAGAAGAAGTCTGGTATAATTCATCATATGATGGAAGAAAAATTCAAGGATGGTTAGTTACTCCTCCTGACTTTGATCCTTCGAAAAAATATCCTTTGATTTTAGAAATTCATGGAGGCCCTTTTAGTAATTATGGTTTTCGGTTTTCTGCAGAGGTTCAGCTTTTTGCAAGTAAGGGTTATGTGGTTTTATATACTAACCCTAGAGGCAGCACTAGCTACGGAAAAGAATTTGCTAATCTAATTCATCATAATTATCCTAGTGAGGATTATGATGATTTGATGTCAGGAATAGACCATATTTTAAAAAGAGAATATATTGATAAAAATAATTTATTTGTAACAGGAGGAAGTGGAGGAGGAGTACTTACCTCATGGATAGTTGGAAAAACAAGTCGTTTTAATGCAGCTGTTGTTGCAAAGCCTGTTATCAATTGGTATAGTTTTGTTCTTTATGCTGATAACATCTCCTACTTTTACAAATATTGGTTTACTGGGCTTCCATGGGACAATGTTGAGGAGTATATGAAAAGATCACCAATATCATATGTTGGAAATGTTAAGACCCCTACAATGTTACTTACTGGAGAGGATGATTATAGAACTCCTATGGCTGAAAGCGAACAATTTTATTCTGGATTAAAACTTAATAAAGTGGAATCTATGTTAGTTAGAATTCCTGGAGCTAGTCATGGAATTGCATCAAGACCTAGTAATTTAATTGCTAAGGTTAACGCTATTATTGCTTGGTTTGAAAAATATAAGAAATAGTGTTACTTTTTTCAGGTAATATATTAATTTCACAATCCTTAATATTTAAAATAAAAAATGAATTTAACAGCTGAATTTTGGTATTGGTTTTTTATAGGTCTTATTTTATTCAATTATGTTTTTTCAAATATTTTAGAATTAATTAATAGTAAAAATTGGAAAACTCATATTCCGGATGAAGTTAAAGATTTTTATGACGAGAAAAAGTATAATAAAGCCAGAGAATATAAGATTGAAACTGGTAGAATTTCTTTTTTCTCAGGAACGATAAGCTTTTTAATTTCTTTTGGACTTATTTGGTTTAAAGGTTTTGGATATATAAGTAATTATATTGATTTAAATTTTGATTCAGCATTTTTAAAAACTTCAGTTTTTTTCCTTTTTTTCTATTTAATCAATTTTATAATTTCCATACCTTTTAGTTATTATTCAACGTTTCATATTGAGGAAAAATATGGGTTTAACAAAACAACAATAAAAACCTTTTTTATAGATAAAATCAAATCAATAGCTCTTTCATTATTAATTGGTGGAACTTTACTTTTTTTAGCCATGTTTGTGTTAGATTTATTTGAAAGAGGGTACTGGATATATTTATGGTTGGGTTTATCTGCATTTGTTATTTTTTTAAATATGTTTTATGCTCAACTTATAGTTCCAATTTTCAACAAATTAACTCCTTTGGATAATGGTTTATTAAGAGAAAAAATTGAAAAGTATTCAGATAAAGTGGGATACTCTTTAAAAAACATTTTTGTAATTGATGGTTCTAAAAGATCAACAAAAGCAAATGCTTTTTTTAGTGGTTTAGGCCCTAAGAAAACCATTGCTCTTTATGATACTTTAATAGAAAAACATTCAGATGAGGAATTAGTTGCTGTTTTAGCTCATGAAGTAGGGCATTTTAAGAAAAAACATATTTTACTAACATTAATAATCTCTATTATCCAGTTGGGTCTAATGTCATATCTTTTTGAGGTTTGTATGAGTTACAATAATATTGCTGAAGCACTGGGGTCAAGTGAAATGAACTTTCATATTGGTTTGATTGCCTTTAGTTTTGTTTTTTCTCCAATTGGTCTAATAATTGGAATTTTCCTTAATATTTTAAGTAGAAAAAATGAATTTGAAGCAGATGATTATGCTAAAACAACATATGACGGGAACGCCTTACAGCTCGCTTTAAAAAAACTTTCAGTGGATACCCTTTCTAATCTTTATCCCCATCCTTTATATGTCTTTGTTCATTATTCACATCCACCATTGATTCAGAGGTTAAGTAATTTGAAATCATAATTTTGAAGTTTACATTAAAAAATATAAAAACAGGTTACAAGTCTTTGTTTTTATTTTTTTTAATTAACATTTCTTTCAGTCAAACGTCAATAAATGAAAAACTTGAATCTAGAATTAAAAATTTAACTAACGCTAAAAATTTTAAGGGAGTTATTAGTTCTGAAAACGTTTTAAGAATATCTAAAGATTTTGGATTAGATAATGATCAAATTATGGAGTTATTTAGACCCTATTCTAAAATATACTCTAAAGCCCCAATTTCTAATTATAATGTTGGAGCTGTATGTAAAGGAGCAAGTGGAAATTTATATTTTGGGTCAAATATTGAGATATTAAATGAATCTTTAAGTTTTACATTACATGCCGAACAAGCTGCTGTAATAAATGCTTGGAATAATGGTGAAACACAAATAAGATATATTAATGTTGGAGGATCACCTTGTGGTCATTGTCTTCAATTTTTGAATGAATTAAATAATGCTGATTCTTTAGTTATTGTAAATCCTAAAGGACAGAATTTTATAATTAGGGATTTATTAACTCTTGCTTTCGGGCCTAAAAACTTGGGGGTAAAAGCGGGTTTGTTATCAAATCAAAATAATGATTTGGAATTAGATAATGAATCTCAAGACAAATTAATTAACCAAGCTTTATTAGCTGCAAAAAATAGTTATGCGCCATATTCAAAAAGTTATTCAGGTCTTGCAGTAATGACAAAAGACAGTAGAGTTTTTTATGGAAGTTATGCTGAAAATGCGGCTTTTAATCCTAGCGTTTCTCCCGTAGAGTCTACTCTCTCATCTTTAAATCTGTCTCAAGTACCCTTTGATCAAATTGTTAGAGCTGTTTTAGTTGAAATGAAATCTTCAAAGGTTAGTCAAAAAAACGTATTTGAATCTATATTAAAAAGAGTTGCCCCAAAAGCAGAGTTAGAAATAGTTTATTGTACCGATAAAAAATAGAATTAATCTTCTTCTTCTTCTTCTTCTTCTTCTTCAGAAGATTGTACAAATGAATTCCCTGTTTTAAATTTTATATAGATTTCATGAGAATTGCTATTATAGGAAGAGGTCCATTTCCCCATTGAAGAAGAATAAGAATATCCCAATGTAAAAGATTTAGATAATTTAAACCCTGTCATAAAAGAAACTTCTCCACCATTTATTTTGGGTGATGTAAAGTTTTTATTACTGGATCCGAAATTTGCTCCTATCCATAAATTTTCATTATAAAAAAGGATTGATGAAAGGTTTATACTGGTTGGTGAATTCTTTGTCTTTTTAATTAAGAAATTGGGGTTTATTTTAAACTTACTTCCTAAACTTTTTTTGTATCCTCCTGAAAAGTATAAGTGTCTTTGTTTGTTAATTTTATTAGGTTGAAAAAAATAAGGAATAGAAAAACCTAAATAAAGATTATCTGTATAGTAATATAAACCAAAACCTATATTTGTTAAAAAGTAACCCTCTTTTACTTGAGCCGTTGGATCTGATAGATTATCATATTGTAGCTCACTTAAATTAATATTATGATCATTACCACTTAATTTAAGACCTACTGAAAGGTTTGATTTATCATTTAAAGGTAAATGATAGGAAAGATCAATAGCTAAATAATTGCTGTTTAAAGGACCTATTCTATCACTTATTACTTCAGCTCCTACACCTAGGTTATTATCTAGCGAAGCATCAAAGAGCAATGAATTTGTAGAAGGATTTCCATCAAAACCAACCCATTGAATATTATTTAAAGAACTGATGGTTAGGTTTTCTTCAAGACCTACAAAAGCAGGATTAAAAAGCTGGGAATTAAACATATAATGATTAAAAGAAGATTCTTGTTGACCCCTTAGTGGAACAACTATAAATAAAAACAACAATATGTTTAAATAATATTTATTCATTTAATCTTGTTAAGTATATAAATCCTTTTTTAACATTTTTGCCATTACCATTTAGGTCTAAAACATAGAAATAAGTTCCGGAAGGAAGTTTACTATCATTTCCAGAGTTAGAATTACTCTTGTTGTTTCCATCCCAGTTATTATTATATCCATCTGCTTCATAAACTTTAAGTCCCCATCTATTAAAAATCACCAGATTATTATTAGGGTAATTATACAGTCCACCACGAATGGTCCAAGTATCATTTATACCATCCCCATCAGGAGAAAAAGCATTAGGAATAAATAACTCAGAGATTATAAGTTCTGCTGGATCTGAAATTGTTTCACCGCCACAAACATAACAAGGAGAAGATGTAACTAATCTATAGTTCCAACCTTCCATACTAAATTGAGGATTTAAAATAGATAGTTTATTAGTTTTAGTTCCCGTATAGTCTTGACTATCATTTATATTTTCCCAACCATTAGATTTAGATGAAATGGAAGCGCCATTTTTATTTAATTGCCACTTATAAGATATAGTTGATTTGGCTTCTGCTGTAACGCTTATTTCAATAGAAGATTGACGATAAATTTCATAAGTTTTGTTAGGGTTTGTTATAATATCCACTTTTGATCCAAATTCTAAATAATCATAAATGTTATTTGAATCATTATCAGCAATCTGAGAATAACCTCCGTTAGAAAGAACTTTTCCGTCTAGATCAACCTGAACCTCTCCAGAGCCAAGTATTCCATTATTATCAGGATCAGTATATCCTGCTTCAATTGCATCTGGACAACCATCCCCATCACTATCCGTATCTAAAGCATTTGATATTCCATCATTATCTAAGTCGTTGTCTCCTTCTTCAGAGTCAATAATACCATCGTTGTCATCATCTAGATCTTGG
>CAYUZY010000050.1:0-1819 GCA_964448645.1 uncultured Flavobacteriaceae bacterium | reverse complement strand
TTACCCACAAGATCATTATCTGTATCAAACCATTCAAGTTTATAGAATGGGAAAACATCAACGGAGTTCTTAAAAGTATCCCCATCACAGTCAGTTTCATACCATTCATTTGAAATTTCAAAATCTATAGTTAAAGGATCAAGATCACATTCATCTGTTGGATCAGTAAAACTTTGAATTTCTTGCCAATTTGTAACCCCATCTCCATCACAATCAAATCCTTTTGTGGGATTTATTGTCATACTAGACAGATAATAACTACAATTATTAAATACATCGGTCCCATCTTTTTCTTCATTACCATTTAATACACCATCTCCATCACAATCCAGGGCTTCCCAACCCTTAGTCTTACCTTTTCCAGATCTTGATAGGAAAAAACTACAACCATCTAGTGGATTTGTTTTATCAGAAGCCTCATCAGCATTACTTACCCCATCACCATCACAATCTTCAAGTGATGTTACAATCAGGCTTATATTTCCAACTATTAATGAGCAACTATTTATAGAGTCTGTGTTATCTTCAGCCTCTTCTTTATAGCCAGGCACTCCATCTCCGTCGCAATCTAATCCAATGGCCGTAATAGGTAAGGTTATACTCTGTCTTTTAAAACTACAGGCATTATTAGGATCAGTATTGTCTCCTAGTTCATCTCCATTGGCTACTCCGTCTCCATCACAATCTGAGGCCGCCCAGGCAGGTGAAACAAAATCTTGGTGTTGATGTAAAAAGTAATAGTCACAACCATCAAATGGATCCGTTTCTGGAGGAAGGATTTCTGTAACATCAGGAACGCCATCCCCGTCACTATCACTACCGTCACAACTACCTTTAATTACAATTGTTTTACTCAATGTGGTGGTTCCACAAAAAAGAGAAGGCATTTCATATAAAACAGTATAATTTCCAGGAGCAGAGGATCCGAATTTTATTTTTCCAGAAATGGGATCGATATCCAAACCACTGGGTGAGCTAGAGAATGTGCCGGAAACTGTTGAGCTAACAGTAGGTATAATATTAGCATCTATTTCACAAAATTCAGCTTCAAGAATAATATCTTCATGAGGATAAGTAAGTGTTCCACTAGCTTGTTCAGCTATTGTAATGGAAATAGTTGTAGTGCTTACACAACCAAACGTTGAAGAATTAGTATAAGTAATACTATAAACTCCTGCTATAGAAATTTCGGGATTAATAAGCCCTGTTAATGAATCAATTGATAATCCGGTTGGACTAGAGGTAAATGTCCCTCCAAGGCTTAAAATGGTAGGAGTAACTAAAGCGGATAGACCTTTACAGAATAAATCTGAACTATAATTAAAAGTTGAATCATCGGTTTGTTTTATCACAAAAGTGACTGAGGAGGTTGTCGGACAAATTCCTGGAGTCGTATATTCAACGGTATATGTAGCTACGGCTGATAATTCAGGAGTAATTATACCCGTTATAGGATCAATAATTAACCCGGTGGGGCTTGCAGTAAAACTACCTGATGAAACGCCAGTAATTGTAGGAGTAACTGTTCCAATAGTTGATTTACAGTAAGAGAGGTCTGGGTAATTAAAACTGGCATCTTCTTTAAAATCAGTAATACTAAGAGTAAAGGATGAAGTCCCTGGGCAATCTCCAGAAGTTGTGTATTCAATGGTATAAGTTGCCACAGAAGATAGCTCAGGAGTAATAATACCCGTTATAGGATCAATAATTAATCCGGTAGGACTTGCGGTAAATGTTCCTGTTGAAACGCCTGTAATTGTAGGGGTAACAGTTCCTATAGTAGCTTGAAGATCGGATGAGCACGCGTATGAACTACAGT
>CAYUZY010000049.1:0-13921 GCA_964448645.1 uncultured Flavobacteriaceae bacterium | reverse complement strand
ATTTCTAGTTTTTAAAAGAAAAAAATTATTAATTGTATTTAAGTTACATGCTAAATACCCAAAAAGAAAAATTTCAGAATTGATTTTAGATACTCCAAACAAAAAAGAAATCGAATCAATAAAAAAATATACAGGAATTAAAAAACATAAAAAAATTAAAATATTGAAACAAAATAAGGTATCAAATAACTCTTCCTTTTTATTATTATTTTCACTCTTAAAATAAAAAGTTTCATAAGCATTATGAAATCCAAAATTTATAAGTGTACTACATATGTTTCCAAATAAAATTGCTAATGCTAATACCCCATATTGCTCAGGAGAAAAAATCCTTGTAAAAATACTTACAGATAATAAAGGTATTAAAACAACTATTATGGTTTGAATATTATAAATAATAAAATTTGATTTATTTGAATATTTCATTAATTCTAAATTATTTTTCTAAAATTATTTTATTTATAAATTCTTTAGATTTTAAATGATCAATTGAAAAATTATTTATTATTTCACTCCAATCTCCAATTGAATTTTTTTCTTTATTAAGTTTTTTAGGTAATAATTTTAAAATTTCATCTAAAGAATTATACATTATTTTTCCCTTTTTATATAAACTATCAAACTTTGTTATATAACCTCCTTCATTAATAACTACAACTCTTCCGTTGTTTAGTGCTATTTCTAATGCTGCTGTTCCACCACCAATATGAGCAATTGATAAATCTGAAATTTTTGCAATTTGTGAAGGGGTTATTAAATTTCTTGAAGTTCCTTCCTTAATTTCGATTAATCTTCCACTATTTAATGCTTTATCAATTATTTTTGAATTAATTTTCTTTACAGTATTAAAAACAAACTGAGGTTTAAGAATCACTAATAAGTTTTGATTTTTTAGGACAAAATTTGCAAATTTTTCAATCATCTCATTATTTTTTTGTTCAGAATGATATCCCCATTTATAATTTTGAACAGACTCATCAAAATAACTAATAACAAAAAGTTCTTTGTTTATCTTTAAATCTATTTCATCTTTATAAATACTCTTATTTATAAAACTATACCCAATATGTTTAAACATTTTTGGACCTAAATCATTCCATTTGAATACCTTTTCATAAATTTTTGAAAAAACTAAAAAATAATCTGAACTTGGAATCATAAGTGGAGAAATAACACCCAAATTTGCATATTGAATACAAATTGTTTTAATTTTTAAATCGTCTGATATAAGCTGAACAGCATCTGTTATGGGATACTGAGGTTCTAAATAAATAAATTTTTTAAATTTTATTTTTTTTAAAAAATAATAATATTTTTTAGCCATAGAAAATAATTCGTTTAAATTTGAAATAAGTACAATTGGAAAATCCCTGTTATCACTTAATTTTATAAATCCTTTTTTTAAATAAAAAGGAATTCCTTGAATTTCATTGATTATTGAAATATTATTCTTTATTAAATCTTTTTTGACTAACTTAATTTTTTGAGATTGATTATTAATAATCAAAGTTGAATAATTATTTTTTTTGTTAAACCAATGTGGAAAATGTCTTTTATTAGTATTTAAATTTATTTCATCACTTGCTAATGTCACAAGTGGATAATATCTATTATTTAATTTGTTTGAATTTAAAAAAGAAAATAATTCTAAGATTTTTCTTATGCCTTTTTTGAAAAAAGTTTTTGTTCCAAAAAACACTTTTTTTCTAATAGAACTAACAAAAAACAAATTTATATTGTTAAAACTTTTTTTCAAAAACCATTCATTGATAAGTAAAGAATTTCTAATCCAGAAATAAACTTTATTATCATAATTATTTTTACTTTTAACATATTCAATTCTCTGAGTATAATATTCAAACTCAAACATTGTTCTTTTTGAAATAAACAATTCAACAATCTTTTTTGACTCCTTACAATATTTATCGTTTTTTATAACATATTTTTTTTTCATAATCCATTTTGAAAATTTTAAAGATAAAATTGAAGCTTTATTTCTTGCCGTTATATGAAGCGACTGTCCATTTAAATCTTTTAAATCTCCAAAAAAAAATGATTCTACCTCTATTTTATGTTTGAAAAAAATTAAAATATTTATAAAAATATTTTGAAAAAATGATTGTTCATTTAAAACTTTTATTTCAATTTTATCTCTATTAAAAAATATTAATTTTAAAAAAACATTACAAGATATGTTGTCGATATATAAAGTTTCCAATTATTGTTTTTTAAATTAAACCAATAGCACAAATATTTCCTAAAATATAAAGATCTGATAATTCTTTACTATCGATTTCTTCATTATTTAAATATGAATCTATAATAGAATTAATATATTCTATATTAAAATATTTAGGGTCAAATACTTTTAAAATTTCTTTATTCTGAAATTTTTCTTTATATATTTTTGTGAATGATGATGAATACATAACCTCTGCTGAATGAGAAAAAGATGGATTTACATCATACAAATATGAATGTGGTCCTTCCTGGTAATGCATAGGATAATCAATTCTGTTTTTCAACATCCATTTTAGCGGATATTTTGTATTATTTATATCAAGTCCTCTTCCCCAACTTTCAGGCATTTCCGATAAGAAATCAATCATTGATTTATCTAAAAATGGAAGACGACATTTAATGCCAAAATGCTCACATATATGCTCAAGAGTATTTACAGTCCCTCCCTGCCAATGGAATGAATGATATAAATGAAGATAATGTGAGTAAATATTATCCTCATTAATTTTGCCAAAAAATTCTCTCAAATAAACTCTTTCTCCTTCCTCCATAAATTTTTTAACACCATAATTAGTCAATAATTTATTGTTTTCTTTTGCGTATAATGGTATTCTTCCTCCGCTCAAATAAAATGTTGAAATAAATTGTTGAATTATTTCATTTCTTTCTTTAGCTATGTTATTAAATTTTGTATTCTCATTGTACGATTTAAATATTTTCCAAACTGGATCTTTCTCATAATTTCCTTCAATTAATTGTTTTAAAAAAGTAGGACCAAATAAATATGAAGCCATTTTATCACTATATTCTCTAAATGAATGTGAAGCCGGATGGTAAATTGAAAAATATTGACTGAAACCTAAATTATGTGCTCCATCACTAATTTCACCAGCAAAAATTACTGCACCTGGTTTAGAAATCTTTTTTGCCCCCTCTGCTAAAAGCCAATGATTATAACCTGTTCCAGCACCAAATTGTTGTCCTTTTAGAATAGGAGATACTTTGGATATTAAATTAGCAGCATTATTTGTATAATCTAATTCAACAATATGTAATCTTACACCAAAATATTCAGCCATTTTTTGTGCACGATCTAATTCAAACTGATTTATAATTCCACTTCGCTTAGAATAATGCATTCGACCTATAACACAATCTATAGTTGAAGGGCCAAATAAATGAACTAAAGTTGCAAGAATTGAAGTCGAATCCCATCCAGATGAAAGGAAAACTATATTTTGCTTCTGAGAAGCTCTACTTCTGACAGCCTCAATAAAAATATCTGCATATAAATCTAATTTAGATTTATCATCTTTAGGAAAAACGTTTTTAGGTTTAAATAATAATTTTTTTATACTTAAGCTATCTTTAGTAATGATTAACTTTTCTTGAACGCCAAGACGATTTATGTTTGAAAATAAAGTATGCTTTTTCAAAGGTCGACTTCCATAAATAGTTAGAGCTTGAGCTAATCCATTTTGATCAAACTGTCCTTTATCAATTTTATCTGAAAATAAATCTATTCCAGTTGTAACTTCAATGGAACTAGATTTATTAGTCCAATAAATATCAACTCTACCAAAATAATCCGTCCAAATTGAAATTGTATTATCATTTCTCTTACTAATTACAATATATCTACCGTCTATTTTTGATGTGTTTTTTTGGTCTTCTAACAAACTCCAATCAATTAATTTATTTAATTTGTAATCATTATTACGAATTCCTATTATTTCTCCTAAAACAAAAAAGAAATCTCCTTCGGAATTTACCCATTTATGAAGCAATTCCGAAGCCTGAATAATACAGTCGTCTCCTTCAAAAATTAATGGTAATTGATTTTTTTTTGAACTATTTTTTTTATTTTTTTCTATAAATAATTTCATAATTAAATTTTAATTTATTTTAGTAAGTTTAATGACATTCGGTCTCCTTTTTTTGAATCTTTCTTAAATTTTTTTCCTAATATTTGAGAATAATACTTTGGATGAAGTCCATATCCAGGGCGAACAGACCTAACATTCTCAGTAGTAACTATATCTCCTTTTTTTACATCTTCAACCAAGTATAATGATCGACAAAAATTTCTCCCTTTTAACTGATTTTTAGTCAACGAATAATCAACTTTACCTAAAGAAACTTCAGCTTCTCTAATAGCATTAACCATTTGACTAAACTCATTTTCATTCAAAGAGAAAGAAGCATCTGGACCACCAATTTTACGGTCCAAAATAAAATGCTTTTCAATAATTTTAGCTCCTTGAGTTATTGCAACTATAGGTGCAGTTATTCCAAGTGTATGATCCGACAAACCCGAGATAACTCCAAATCTATTTTCAATATCCGAAATCATACAAAGATTAGCCTCATCAATAGGTGCTGGATAACTAGAGGTACATTTTAGAATTGCTAGTTGATCATTATCTCTTCTATAACATGCTTCAATAGCTAAATCTATATCCTCAATCGTCGAAATTCCAGAAGAAATTATTATCGGTTTTCCTTTTGATGCAATATATTCAATTAAAGGAATATCTGTAATTTCAAAAGAAGCTATTTTATAAATAGGATTTCCAAGACTTTCTAATAAATCTACTGCTTTTGTGTCAAAAGGTGAAGAAAAACATATCAAACCTTCATCATTAGCAATTTTAAATAATTCTTCATGCCAATCCCAAGGAGTATATGCACTTTTATATAAATCATATAAATTTTGGCCAGACCAAATAGACTTTCCTTGAATAATAAAATCTTTTTTCTTAACATTTAAAGTTAAAGTATCAGCAGTATAAGTTTGAAGCTTAATTGCATTAGCTCCTGCTCTTTTTGCAGCTTTAATTGTATCTTTAGCTATCGATAAAGAACCATTATGATTGGCTGATAATTCTGCTATAATAAATGTTTCTTTTAAGTCTTTAAAAAAATTTCTCATTAAATTGAAGATATTAAGTTTTTACATTTTTTAAATCCATTATTAAATAACAAATCAACAATGGAAAGATTTGGAGTAAATGGTTTATATATTTGCTTATATATTGGATGATTGTATTGATGATTTCTGAATTTAATTTTTTCTCTTTTAAACCTTTCTTTATAATTCATTTTTTCGAGATACTTTAAAGACCCAGGAGTTGAAAGGTATTGATTTGCATTAAAAACACCACAAATTTTTAAAATCCTGTCTAATTTATCTTTAGAATCAATTATTAATTGTGAGCTATCTACTAATTTTGTGCCAATTCCAATTTTTTTAACTATTGCTTTAATAATATATATATTAAACTCCGACAAATTAGTAGTTTCAAAAAGATAAATCTGTTCAATAAAAGGATATACTTCGTTGAAAAATTCACTCTTAATATAATTATAGTACATTGATTTCAAATGATTTTTTTTCCATTGTTTAGCTATATCTATTTCAATTTGGTTTATCAAAGTATTAAGTGGTGCCTTTTTTACAGGAATAGTTAGCATAATCTCACTTTCCTTACTCTTGATTTTATTTTTTACTTGCCATCCCTGTTTTGAAAATTGAACATCTGTTAAAAAAACAAAAATATCTGCCTGTAAAATTAAATCGAAATATCCTATCCAAGGCAAATAAGTAGGTTGCATTATTACACATGTTTTTCCCATTTAAAAAGATATTTTAATTAGATGCTTTTATTCTAAATTTTAGTCGAATTAATTTTTTTTAAAATGCATACAGAATTGGCCGTTGCACTAATGTTAAATACTAATTTCATTATCCTTTAAAATATTTTTTAAATACTTTATCATTATATCGCTCCTTTAATACCTCGGGTTTTAATACAGTACATGTAAATTCATATAATGGATAAGCATGATCAATTATAAAATGACGAGATAATTTTTCGACACAAAAATTTGCAATTTCATCAATTGATTCATAATACATATCCGGATTATAAAAATCTGCTTTTTGTGTCAAAAAATTGAAAGCAATTCCCTTATTTGCAATTTGATACATTGCAGTAATCATTTTTCTTGTGAATTCTTTCCAATCTTTTCTTTTTATACTACCTGGAAGATTAAATGTTCCCGATAAAACGACAAAATCATATTTATTAGTTACTTTCTCGTCAATAATATCTCGAATCGAATATGAAATTTGAGGATATTTTTTTTTTGCCAAAATCTTCATTGATGGTACTATATCAGTCCCTGAATACAAATAATGAAAATTATTTTCTTTTAAATATGTATAAAGATCACAAATACCACAACCAACATCATGAATGGTCTTACCCTTTGCATTCATGTTTAAAGTCATTATTAATCGTTCAAAACGTAAATTTTGAATCTCAACAAATTGATTGATAGTACTCTTAGGGCTATCTCCATATTTTTTAATTTGTGGATTATAAATTTTAATTTGATCTTTTATTATTTTCTTAGAGTTCATTTATTTTATTAATTAAATTAGTAATAGATTTAGGTTTAAAAATTTTTCTGCCTTCTTCATATAATGTCTGTCTTAAAACTGAATCTTGGATAAAACAGTTTAATTTTTCTTCTAGATTAATCTTTTCTGCGTTGGTTTGACATCCTAAATTATAAAGTAAATTTTCTTTTTCTAAAACTAGGGTATCTTCATGTTGTTCTATCGTAGTAGATAATGTAGCTGATGGTATTCCACAAAAGGCAGCTTCATATTTAATCAACCCTCCTCCGTTAATAATTATGTCAGCAGTTTCAAAGTATTTTTCAATATCAGGATTTAAGTTAATCGTTTTGTATCTCTTGTGTTTAAATGAGCTCAAATGATTTGTCAAATGAATTACATTTATATTTTTGTAAGTTTTAATTAAATATTGAGGCAATTTCATAAAAAATGAATTACTCTGATCGGTACTCGTGCCATAAAATAAGACTAAATTAACATCATTCCTAAATTTATAATTCATTCTAATCTTTGATAATATAGGAGTGTAAATAAAATATTCTGGCCCCAATGCACAATCTTTCGAATTATAATTAAATGCCGATGCTCCTACTCGAAAATTAATAACCAAATCTTGTTGCGTAAAATCAAGAACATTAAAATCATCAATAAAAACTTTTTTTGTTTCCTTAATATTCAATAATAAATTCAAATAATCTTGATTGATATCATACCTGTCAGTAATTAAAATATCAAAGTTCTTTACATATGAATCAATTGCATTTTTTGAATTAACTTTTATTATTTTAAACTTTAATTCATTCAAAATTTCAGTGGAAAAAGATGAAAATTCTCCCAAAAAATAAATATTACAATTTCTCAAAATAACCATATGTTTCGCTAAATTCAAACATCTAGAAAAATGTCCCAAACCTTGTTTTTTTGTTTGATTGCAATTAAAGGCTATTTTTCTCATTTTAATGCTTGATAAATTTCATCTATTACTTCATTCATAAACCATTTTTCTGAATATGCTTTACCAAAAAAATGAAGATTTTTAAAGGTTTTCTTCAACTTTACATCAGGTTTTTCTTCCTGACTCTTTATTTCATTAGTTAAAACAGGAAAAGTGTTTCTAACCAAACTACTCGTTTGTTTTAAAATATTACTATCTAAAGGAATTACTTCCATTCGAATCAATTCATTAAAAAGAGTTTGATTAAAAGTTTCTTCAATTTTATCATTTTCTTTAATTAAACTTTCGACAGTAATTCGAAAACTATTTTCTCCACAAGGCTCAGAAAAATTATCGTACAAGGTTACTCGAAATGTTCTGAAGTCCGGATCAAAACATTGAAAATAGTATAAATCTGTTTTATATTGTTTGTCAACAACAAAATGAGCAATATAACTAGTTAATCTAGGTAAACTAGTTAATTCGTATGAAGGTTCTAAATTTAAATAAGGAAGAATAAAAGCCAAAGGTGCTGTCCAATATAATTGATCTATTCCATAGTAATTATCTCCAAATTTTATTTTATTTATTTTATTTCCTTCTTTTTCTATTGAATTTATTTTAGTTTCTGTGAATATTTTAACCCCATTTTGATGTAGAAGTTTTGTAAGGGTTTCAATCCATTTACCAATACCTCCTTTAACAGGATAACTTGATTTAATAGGACTAAGTCCTTGATTATATGAATGATAAGCCAAAAGATTATCATAAACCTTATGATTTGCTTTTAAATCATTTGTTGTCATTTCATCAGCGGCAATAATTCTTTGTAATCCAAATAAACGGTGTGCATCAATTCTAAGCATTTCAGATTCTAATCCATAAAATTTTTTTAATATAGGATTGAACAGCTCATTTGTATAACCTTCACCATAACTGTTTATAAGTTGATCCTTTAAACTTTTTGCTGAAGCTAATGGATTTAAGTTAATTTGTTTAAAAAAATGATTTCTATTTTTTAAATGAAAATCTGTTACAAATCCATTGTTTTGATAAAGTGATTTATAAAAAGATCCTACTTTTAAATAATCAAAGTAATTAACTTCTAAACTATTAAATAAAATTTTATCTAATTTAAAATTTCCGGTTTGTGCTAAAAAATGAGTTCCATAATCAAAATGAAAATTTTCGTCAAATGGATAAACAGACTTCAATAAACCTCCCAAGATTTTATCTTGCTCAATAAGCACTACCGACTTCCCCTTTTCGGATAAAAATAAGGCTGTACAAATACCCGCAATTCCCCCTCCTACAACAATATGTTTATTTTCTATCATAAAATTTTTCTAAAAACAGATTTTGTAACTTCACCAGATAGATGCTTTTTAATTCCATCTTCAAAAGCAAATTTATATCTAGTTAAGGTCTTTTTTAATCCTTTTAAAAAATATTCTAACTCTTGATTTTTGTGTTCAAAACAAGGAATAAAAACACCTTGAAATAAAATCCCTTCATTAATCATTTCTTGTAAAAAAAAAGTTCTATGAAATTCACAATCTTTACCTTCTTTATTTTTAAAAGTAAATGCTACAACCCAAGGACAAGGTATTATCTTAATTGATTTACATAAATCCAATTCTTCAATCATTTTAGTAGCTTTTTCAATAAGCTTAATACCCATTGAATGATTATGATCAACTACTTTTTCTTCTTCAAAAATTTGAATTGTTTTAAGAGCAGCACGAATTGCATGAGTTTCCCCTCCATGAGTTGTTGAGGTAAGAAAAACTTTTTCATTACCAATTTGAGAAATCCCCCCCAGCTGCATAATTTCTTTTTTACCCGTTATTGCACAAAATGAAAAACCGTTTGCTATACCTTTCCCCCAAGTTGCTATATCAGGTTCAAGTTCATATTTAGAAATCGCTCCAGGTAAATCAATTTTAAATCCTGTAACTATTTCATCCAAAATAAAAATTGCCCCATTTCTTTGTGTTAACTTAATGGCTTTTTGAAGATAGTCACTAACTGGAATAGAACAATTACAATTATAACATGTTACCCTTTCTGGTTCCATAATTACACCAGCTATTTGATTAGGGTATTGTTTAAATAGTTTTTCTAAATCCCCCAAACTACAAGACTTGAAGGTTAAAGATAATTCTGAAATCTCATTTGGAACTCCTTTGTTACATTGAGTTTTCCCAATAAACCAATCATCATAAGAAAAAAAAGGATGATCTGAAGGAAAAGCAATTAACTTTCTACCTGTTTTTGCCCGTGCTAATTTGACTGCTGCTGAGGTTGCAGTTGATCCATTTTTAGTAAACTTTATCATCTGATGTTGTGGAACTAAACTCAAAAATTTTTTTGCTATTTCCAATTCAATATAAGATGGTCTTTGAAAATTTACTCCCAGATCCAATTCTTCTTTAACAGCTTCAAGAACTGGTTGAAAAGCATGACCCAATGAAACACTAGATAAGCCCATTGAGCAATCTAAATATTTATTACCGTCTAAATCCCAAACATAAGCCCCTTTCCCTGATACTATAGCGCTAGGAGCATTTTCTGGAAACTGATCATCACCTTTTGAATACGTGTGAGCTCCCCCTGGTATATAATCATGAACCTCCGACTTATAAATAATTGAATTTGTTAACTTTAATTTCATCTTTCTCTTAATTTTTATTTATACATTGTTGAATAACCTTTATCTAAATATGAAGATACAAACTCTTTTAGCTTTGGATTATTGTCCAAAAAATTTATAATATCCTCAATTTTGATTTTTGGAGCTTGAGATTCAAATTCTTTATAAATTTTTCTGCATAATACCAAATCTTCAGGATTATCTACAGTTAACCTTAAATCTTTTCTTATCAAGTGCTTAGGAGGTACTACTTTTTCAACATTAAATAAATGGATATTTTCTCTAATGTATAAAGAACAAAATTCTGATTTATGAATATCAAGTCCTTTTTTACTTGATAATTTAAGAGATTTCATGGAAATAATCTCAAAGCCTATTCCATCAATTAAATAATCCATAAAAAGTGCATCTAAATTGTTATCTAAATATCTATCCCACATCTTTTCAACTAATTCAAAATAAAGAAAAGGAGATTCAGATGTTATTCTAAAAATATCCGTCGCTAAAACAGACTCTCCACACATTATCAAACGCTCTAATACATTTTCTTCATCTCCCACTATATAAGATATATTATGTTTTTTAGCAATAGTCTTATATCTTTCATTCTCTAGTTCTTCAGAAATACCCAGAACAATTTCATCAATAATTTTTATTGATTTTAAACATAATATCATATTATCCAAAATTGTTATTCCCTTCTCAACATCAAGATTCTGAAGTGGCTTTCCATATAACCTACTACCTTGATTTCTACATGCTATTGCTGCCGCTAATTTTCTTTTCATTTTAACTAAGATCTTTTAATTTTAGAGGTTTGTTTTTTTCAATTGTTTTTAAAACTTTTTTGTTGTATACTTTTTTTAAATCTTGAATATTTTTTAAAGATGATGTTCTTTTCAAAAGTAGATGTTCTGGTTTTAAAATTGTCTCCTTTAAAATTCTCTTTGAACTTACAACATGTCTTCTTATTTTTTTTGAATATTCTATTTCCGATTGACTCATCCCAAAGTCAGCTTTATCTTTTGATATGCCAATTGCCTTTTCTGAAGATCTAACTATATCAACAAATTTTTTAAACTCATCCGGATTTAATGCAGATTCATGATCCTCTAGCTCCATAATTTTGCCCAAAGTGATATGCTTTTCTATAACTTTAGCTCCAAATCCAATTGCAATTAAAGAAATTATGTATTTTATATCATCTTTAATTTCATGATCTGCAAAACCAAAAATCAAATTTTCCTTAATTTTTTTTGAAAGAATCTTAATCCTTGATATTTGATTATCCTCAGTTTTTGTTGGATAAGCTTGAAAACCAAGTAAAATAGTTAAATTTTTATTTTTCAAAATCTTAATTGCTTCATTTATTTCATGATATCTAGAGCCCCCAATTCCAAGGATAACTGATGAAATATTTGATTTTGAAACTAAATTCAAAAGTTCAATATTAGTAATATCTGTGCCGTGAATTTTGATACAACTTAATTCTAATTTACAAGCTAATGATAAACTCTTTTTTCCAAAAATATCAACTATAAGCTCTATAGATAATTTTTTAGCATATTCTGATAATAATTGCCATTTATTATTAGTCATCTCTAACTCTTTAAATAGTTTAAAATATTTATATTCTGGAGTTGCTAACTCATCAGCAAAAACTAATTGAAATTTTACTGCATCAGCTTTAGCTTTTGCCGCTGCCTTTATTAATAACTTTGATTGTTTAAAACTACCTTCAAATCCTTGAGCAACTTCAGCAATTATTTTTGTTTTCATTTGATATTCCAATTAGACGGGTTTAAAAAAAAAATTTCTTTTTCATTCAACTTAATTTCTTCAATACTTTTAAAAATATCTTTATTTATTGGTTTTTTTAATTTTTCAAAAAATTGTTGTAATTGAACAAAATTATCTAGTCCAACAACTATGTAATCAATATCAGCAATTGAAAATGGATAATGTATAGCCATATCATGAATTTTTGTTAAAAATTCTTTTGCTATCTTATCAATAAGCTTTAGAGGTCTTTTAAGTGTTTTAAAATTTCCTTTTAAAATAGATAAATCCTTAAAAATTATACCTTGTAAAAAAATTGATCTAATATGAATTTCAACTTTCATTTTTTTTAGCATTGAGAAATAATAATAAAACCTTCTGTCTAAAATATTAAATGGTAATTGAACAATATCAGGAATACAATTCTTTTCTATTAATAAATCTAATTCTTGTGGTTCATATATAGAATATCCAATTTTAGATATCTTTCCAGAAGCTTTTAATGATTTCAATTCATTCCAATAATTAATATTAGTAATTAAATCGTTTATATCATGAAATAAATAAGCATATATTCTATCTACACCAAGATTAAATAAAGATTTATTAAGTTGATCATTAATACTACCGTATTTTTTAATATTTCCAAACTTACTCACTACTTTGAAATCTTTAGTAATTAATCTACCTATTCTTTTTTCAGAATTCCCATAACCTCTAGCTGTATCAATCATATCAATTTTTTCTTTTTTTGAAAATGAAATAATTTTCTTTATATCACTATTCTTAGTAATTCCTGTAGAATTATTTATGCCATAATTCATTCCCCACTGAGCTGTTCCTATTGCTAATTTCATATTTGATCCATTAATGGGATATTAAAAGACTTTAAAAGTGATTCTTTAAAAAATTTAGAATTAGAAAGAATATTAGAAGAAACTAATAAACTTGACTTTTCATAATTTAAATTTTTATTATTAAGCTTATCAATATTTATTTTCAATTTTTCTAAAACTTTATTATTCTTATTAACTTGATTTAAAAAAATTTTCTTTAAATATCCCAAATCGTTAATCCTAATCATGTGACCCCCATAATTACATTGCCTAAGTATTAAAGAATAGTCTAAATTATTTGTGAATAAATTAATTGGATGTTCCAAAGAACAATGAACAGTTATATCCTTATTTATCTTTTTCAAAAATGATAATCGACATAAAACATCTATATAATTTATATTATCATCTAGGGCAATTTCATAAATATTATTTTTATCATAAATTATATAACCTTTTAATAATTTTTTATTAATTATAGCGATACTTTTTAATCCTAATGAACTTGCTTTTTTTTCTACATAAAACCAATATTCTAAATCTCTTTTAAATGCCCCATGAGTTTTTGAATATGTTGAATTATATATACTGTTTATTTTTTTATAATATTTCTGTTTTAAATCAACAAATTCAAATTTTTGATTGCCAAAATTAGCATCAAGATTTATTTTAATTTTAGAATATTGAGATATCCCATAAAAATTAAATTTTTTATAAAAATTGTCAACGAGTTTTCTTGCAACAACAACTGAGATTATAGAATTTCTTTTTTTACATTCATATATAAAACAATTAATTAAATCCCTAGATAAACCAAGCCCTCTATATTTTTCATCAACACAAACAAAGGATATAAATGAAGCTTTGAAAGTTTAGATGAAGGATTAGTAAATTTGACAGTTAAAATATATTTATAACTATCATGAATAGGTTTATACTAAAATAATAAAAATCTACTATTTTAAATCATGAATAATATTCTAATCATTTGTGAGTCCAAGTGGGATGCACTACATTTATTAAAAATATTAGATACGTTGCCTTATTCATTG
>CAYUZY010000048.1:0-14206 GCA_964448645.1 uncultured Flavobacteriaceae bacterium | reverse complement strand
CAATGGACTTTTACCTGTAAAAAGTTTAACTAAGATCATGTAAACAAGAATTAATAAAACTAATCCAATAATTAAAGTAATTGCATACATTCCTAAAGCGCGAAATAAATCAAGGCTTGGAGATTCAACAACTAGCGCAGCTAATAAGGCAAAAATACCATATGGCGCTGTAATCATTATTAAATCAATAAATTTTAAAATAACATCATTAAAAGAATCAAAAAAGTCTTTTACGGGTTTAGCTTTTTTTTCAGGTATTAAAATTAAAGCAATTCCGAAAAACATAGCAAAAAATATAACTTGAAGCATATTTATATTACTAGTTGTGGCTGCAAAAATATTATCAGGAACTAAATCCACAAGTGGTTGTAATGGTCCTGATTCTTTCTGTTCTGAAGCAGCATTGACCTTTTCTTTTGCATTTCCTTCATATGTTGCCATTAGATCATTTCTGGTACTTTCTGTAATTGAATTTCCAGGAGCAATAGTATTTACTAAAATTAGCCCTATTACTACAGCTAAAACTGTAGTAAACAAATAAATCCCTATTGTCCTACCTCCCATTATAGAAAGTTTGGATATATCTTTTAAATCTGAAACTCCTTTTATTAAAGATCCTAATATTAATGGCATAGCAATAAGCTTAAGAGCATTTATAAACATTGTTCCAAATGGTTTAATCCAATCAGAAATAAAACTTGATCCAAAAGTTGTATTTGACATTATAAAGCCAAACAAAACGCCTAAAACCATTCCTAAAAGAATTTGCCAATGAAGCTCTATTTTTTTCATCAATTAATTTTTAACTGTTCTGTTTATTAAAACAAAATCAGCTATAACTAAAGCAGCCATAGCTTCTACAATAGAAACAGCTCTTGGAACAACGCAAGGATCATGTCTTCCTTTGCCTAAAATATCAACTTTATCACCTTTTTTGTTTATTGTTTCTTGAGATTTCATAATTGTTGATACAGGTTTAAAAGCAACATTAAAATAAATATCCATGCCATTTGATATACCGCCTTGAATACCACCTGAGTAATTTGTTTTTGTGGATCCGTCAGAATTAAACAAATCATTATGTTCACTTCCTTTCATTTTAGATCCTTTAAATCCACTCCCAAATTCAAACCCCTTAACAGCGTTAATAGAAAGCATTGCCTGTCCTAGTTTAGAATGTAATTTATCAAAAACTGGTTCTCCTATTCCAACCGGAACATTTTTAATAACACAAGTAACAACTCCTCCAACTGTATCACCTTCTTTTCTAATTTGCTTAATATAGGATTCCATTTTTTTTGCAACTTTAGGGTCAGGACATCGAACAATATTTTTTTCAATTTCATCAAAATTGTATGTATCATAATTATTATTGATTACTATCTCTCCTACCTGAGATACAAATGCTATGAAATCTATTGATTTTAAGAATTGTTTTGCAATTGCCCCAGCAACTACTCTTGAGGCTGTTTCTCTAGCTGAACTTCTCCCTCCTCCTCTGTAATCTCGATGACCATATTTTTTATCATATACCATGTCAGCATGAGAAGGTCTATAGTTATCTTTAATGTGACTATAGTCTTTAGATTTTTGATCTTTATTTTTAATTAAGAATCCAATAGGTGACCCTGTAGTTTTGTTTTCAAAAATCCCTGAATAAAAAATTACGGTATCTTCTTCCTTTCTCTGAGTAACAATATTTGATTGACCAGGTTTTCTTCTGTCTAATTCAATTTGAATTTTTTCTAAATTTAAATTTATCCCTGAAGGGCAACCAGTAATAACACCTCCAATAGCAGGTCCATGAGATTCACCAAATGAGGTTAATTGAAATATTTTCCCAAAAGTATTAGCTGACATATATTTTTATTAATGCAAAGATACTGAAACTTTAAATTTTATTTTAAAGCCGATTTTAGAATTGAAATTGGATGTAAACTCTTAATTTTAGTGCCATCATATATTTGATGTCTACAACTTGTCCCATTTGCCGCTATTAATTCATTAGAACCTATGTTTTTAATTGAAGGGTATAATCTTTCTTGAGCAACTTTTTGGCTAATTTCATAATGTTCTTTTTCAAAACCAAAGGATCCGGCCATACCACAACATCCTGTATTTAATATAGTTACTTCATAATTAACTGGTATATTTAAAATATTAAAAGTATCAACTGTAGAACCTAGGGCTTTTTGATAACAATGTCCATGAATTTTAATCTTTTTTTGTTTATTATGAAATGAGCTAGACTTAATATTACCTATTTTTATTTCATTTGCTAGAAAAGTATCAATCAAAAAGCAATTCTTAGCTAAATTCATAGCCTTATCCTTGTCATTGTGCAATTTTGGATATTCATCGGTAAAAGTATAAATAGCAGAGGGTTCTAGCCCTAATAAGGGTGTATTTTCATTTATTATATCAGAATATAAATCAACATTATATTTAGCACATTTTTTTGCATTTTCAAGAAACCCTTTTGAAATATAAGTTCTACCACTTTCTGTTGGTTGTAAAAAATTAACTTTATACCCAAGCTTCTCAAGTAAATAAATACAATCAATTCCTATATCAGTATCAAAGTAATTTGTGAATTCATCTAAATATAAATAAACAGATTTTATTTTATTTTTTATATTATTGATTTTCAGTTTTTTATATAACGATTTTTCAAGTTTTGGTATAGATCTTTTAGAAGATATTTTAAGCCCTTTCTTTAATAAAAATCCTGTAATATTATTTGAAAAAAGATAGTTATAAATAGCTCTATACGGTTGAATTAATTTATTTATTTTACCTGTATATGCAAATATTTTGTCTCTTAATGAAGATCCATAAATTTTATTGTAATTATGTTGAAATTCAGCTTTATATAAAGCAATATCAACACTACTTGGACATTCAGTTGCACATGCTTTGCAACTTAAACACAAATCCATAGCATCTTTTAGTTCTTTACTGTCAAATTTATTTTGATTTTTATTATTAGTTAATACTTCTCTTAAAACATTTGCTCTCCCTCTAGTATTATGTAATTCATCTTTTGTAGCTCTGTAACTAGGGCAAAGAGTTCCTTTCAATGAAATACTTCTACAGTTTCCAGCACCATTACATTTTTCAGAAGCTCTTAATATTCCTTTATCATTTGAAAAATCAAAAATTGTTTCGATTTTAGGTTCCTTCCTGTCTTTTTCATACCTAAGATTTTCATCCATAGGCATTGGGTTAATAATTTTTCCAGGATTAAATATACTTTCAGGGTCAAAAATTTGTTTAATTTCTTTTAAAAAACTATAATTTTCTTCTCCTATAATTCTAGAAATAAATTCAGATCTTACAATTCCATCACCATGTTCTCCACTTAAAGAACCGTTATATTTATTTACTAAATCAGCAACGGATGATGATATTTTTCTAAAATCTGAAACTCCCCTACTAGACTTTAAATTTAAAACAGGTCTTAAATGTAGTTCACCAGCTCCTGCATGAGCATAATAAACAATTTCTTGATTAAACTTCTTCATTAACTTTTGAAAATCTGAAATATAATTTGAAAGCATATTTAAAGGAACAGCAGTATCTTCAATACATGCTACAGCCTTTTTATCACCAATCATATTCCCTAATAGTCCCAAGCCTGCATGCCTAAGACTTAAAGCAGCATCAATTTCTTTTTCTCTTAATACTACATGAGCATAACTTAACTTTTTAATTAAATGATTATTCTTAATTAATTTTATCTGGTCTTCAATGTAATTAATATCATCATTTTTGAATTCTAACAATAAAATTGCTTTAGGATCTCCACTAATAAAGAATCTATTTCTTTTGTGCAAAGGGTTTTGCAAAGTACAGTCCAAAATAGTTTTATCAATTAACTCACAAGTATCTAGGTCAAACTTCATTAAATATTCTACCGATTCCATGGATTTTTGAATAGAATCAAAATGAAGAGCCAGCATAATACTTTTAGAAGGTGGCAGAGGATCTAATTTTAATGTAATTTCAGTTGTAAAAGCCAATGTCCCTTCACTTCCACTTAAGATCTTAGATAAATTTAAATTAGCACCATTTTTATTAAAAGGTTTTTGATTCACAATTGAATCTAAAGCATAACCCGTATTTCTTCTATGTATACTTTTATCTGGGTATCCATCATTTATTGTTTTTTTTGTTTTTTTATCACTAAATTTCTTTATAAAATACCTGTAAATATCTCCTTCTAAAGATTTTAATTCTAACTTTTTTTTAATATCAGGACTATTTAGGCTACTAAAGACTGCTTTTGACCCATCTGAAAGAATAGCACTTAAATTTAATACTTTATCTCTTGTAACTCCATATTTTATTGATGTTGTTCCAGAGGAATTGTTTCCAACCATACCTCCAATCATACAATAATTAGAAGTTGATGTATTTGGCCCAAAAAATAATCCATATTTTTTTAAAAATAAATTAAGTTCATCTCTTATTACACCTGGCTGTACTGTTACTATTTTGTTTTTTTCATCAAATGAAATAATTTTATTTAAATATTTAGAAACATCAATTACAATTCCAGATCCCACACATTGTCCAGCTAACGATGTACCTGCTGCACGTGGAATAATTGATAATTTCTCTTTCAAACAAAAAGAAATTATTTTTTCTACATCAGAATTAGTTTTTGGAAATGCAATTGCTGTTGGATATTTTTTATAAACCGAAGCATCTGTCGCATACAATTTTTTATACAACAAATCATTTCTGATTTCACCATTTAATTCTTTATTTAAAATGCTTATTTTGTTTTTATCCAAGCTATTATTTATTATAAGGCTAATTTAAGAATAAGTTTTTCTATATAAATTATTACTTTTACCGAGTTTTAAAAAACTAAAATGATCAAACGATTATTCATATTGTCATTTCTATTTTATTCATGTAGTTCCGATAATAATTCATCAACTATTATTGGAAATATCGACAATAAATCAAAAACAAAAATTTTCCTTATTGAAGCTGATTCAAATAATCAACCAATTATAGTTGACTCAACCAGTTCAATAGATGGATCTTTTATTTTCAAAAGAGAAGTCTTTATTCCTAATATAAATTTCATCCAAATTAAAGGCTATACTGCTAACTTTCCATTTGTGCTTGAAAAAGGAACTATAGAGATTGAATTATACAAAGACAGCATCCCTTCTTCAATATCATACGGAACAAAATCAAATGATAGTTTTATGGAATATAAAGCAAAAACAAAAGCTTATATAAAAACTTTAAATTCTATACAAAAAGAAATGCAAGAAGCATCTTTTAAAAAGGACACTCTATTATATTTAGATTTACAAGAAGAAATAAATGATATAAGTGATCAAATAAAAAAATATGAGCTTGAATTTATTAAACTTAACAACGATTCTTATATTTCAGTTTTAATTCTTGAACGCTTTATAAACTCAAAATTAATTCCCCTAGATAGCGCAAGAACACATTACAACAATTTTACTAAAAGAGTAGTGAATAGTCCTTCCGGTATAAATATTAACCAAATTCTAAAAACACCTAAAGAACCAGCAAAAGTTGGCGAAATAGCTCCAAATTTTAATGGTCCAAAACCTAATGGAGATATATTTTTTCTAAATGAAAATTTAAAGAAAATTACATTAATTGATTTTTGGGCAAGTTGGTGTAGGCCATGTAGAATTGCAAACCCAGGTCTAGTAAGTATGTACAATAATTATAAAGACAAAGGCCTACAAATAATATCAGTTTCTTTAGATAGAGACAGAAATCAGTGGATTCAAGCAATAAATGATGATGGTCTTTTTTGGGATGCACATGTTTCAAATTTAATGTTTTGGAAAGATCCCATTGCAGTTCTATATAAAGTTAATGCAATTCCTGCTACATTTCTTTTGGATGAAAATGGAAAAATTATTGAGAAAAATTTAAGAGGAATACAACTTGAGAATAGAATAAATGAATTGCTTAATTAGTAAAATTCTATTTTTTTAATTTAAATAAATAGAATCCGCTAAATAAAATTGTAAACAACAATATACTTAAAACTTCAATAGATTCAATAACTAATTTAGGCATAATAAACAAGCTTAATAATATACCAGAAATTGCTCCTCCAAAATGAGTTACATGTCCAATTGAATCAGATTGACTTTTCATTCCATATAAAGTATATATCATATATCCAATAACAAAAATATATCCTGGAATTGGGATTGGAATAAAAAATATAAAAAGTTCCATTTCAGGATATATTAATATTGAGCTAAATAAAATCCCTGAAACAGCTCCGCTTGCTCCAACAGCGCTGTAGTTGTTTTCCTTGAAATGATAATAAAAAGAAGCTAAATTTCCAATAATTAAACTACCTATATATATAATTAAAAAAGAAAGCATTCCGAATTTATATATCACAACTTGGGAGAAAAAATAAAGGGTTATCATATTAAAAATCAGATGGGTTGAATCAACATGAAGAAATCCAGATGAAATTAATCTATAATATTCCTTTTTTTTTAAATCATAGATATTAAACTTATATTTTTCAAAAAACGAGTAATTTTTAAATCCTTTAAAACTTATGTAAATATTTGATAAAATTATTAATAATGTAATTGGAGAGATTGATTGCATTAAAATAAATTTAAATCTTTATACATCAAATTTTATACCCTGAGCAAGAGGTAAATCCCCAGAAAAATTAATTGTATTAGTTTGTCTTCTCATATAAACCTTCCATGCATCTGAACCACTTTCACGACCTCCTCCAGTGTCTTTTTCTCCTCCAAAGGCACCCCCTATCTCAGCTCCAGAGGTTCCAATATTTACATTAGCTATTCCGCAATCACTACCCCAATGTGACAAAAATGTTTCAATTTCTGTCAAGTTTTCTGATATAATCGCCGATGACAAGCCTTGTGAAACATCATTTTGAATTTTAATAGCGTTACTTATATCTCCTGAATATTTAATCAAATACAAAATCGGGGCAAAAGTCTCTTTTTGAACAATTGGTGATTTATGATCAATTTCTACAATAGCTGGTTTTACATAAAATCCTTTTGGAAATTCTTTTAATTTAAAGTCTCCTCCTTCTAAAACCCAATTTCCTCCCTGTTTATTAATTTCATTAATCGTGTTAAAATATTCATTCTTAGAATCTTTATCAATTAGTGGTCCTATATGATTTTTTTCATTTAAAGGATTTCCTATTTTTAATTGATTGTATGATTTTACTAACATTTTTAATACAATGTCATATATTTCAGAATGAACTATTAATCTCCTAGTAGATGTGCATCTTTGTCCGCATGTTCCAACTGCACCAAAAACTGATGCTTTAATAACAAGATCAAGTTTTGAATATTTTGATACAATAACTGCATTATTACCTCCAAGTTCTAAAAGAGTTTTGCCAAGTCTTTTACCAACAATACTAGCTACATCTTTACCCATTTTTGTTGAACCAGTAGCCGACACCAAATTAATATTTTTATCTTCGGCAATTAGTCTGCCAATATCAGCTCCTCCGTTAACTAAGCATGAAATACCTTCTGGTAAATTATTCTTAGTTAAAACTTCACTTATAATTTTTTGACAAACAATGCTACATAATGGAGTTTTCTCACTTGGTTTCCATACACAAACATTACCACAAACCCATGCTAGGGAAACATTCCATGACCATACTGCTACAGGAAAATTAAATGCTGAAATGACCCCAATAATACCTAATGGATGATATTGTTCGTACATTCTATGTTTAGGCCTTTCTGAATGCATTGTAAGACCATGTAATTGCCTTGATAGACCCTGGGCAAAATCACATATATCAATCATTTCTTGAACTTCACCAAGACCTTCTTGTAAAGACTTTCCCATCTCCCATGAGACTAAATGACCTAAAAGTTCTTTTTTATCTCTTAAAGCATTACCAAACTGTCTAACAATATCCCCTCTTCTTGGAGCTGGAATTTGTCTGAATTTTAAAAAAGCTTCTTTAGCTACTAAAACGATCTTTTCATAGTCTTCTATTGAGGCCTCAGTAATTTCCATAATTTTTTCTCCATCAACTGGACTATATGAAATATTTTTTCTTCCATTTGCAAACCATTTAGATCCTGATGAGCATCCTTTAGTATGATTTAATATATTTAATTCTTTAAGTATTAAAGAGATATCTTTCATTATTTTTTTACTTGGTTAGAAAAAGTGCTTTCGAAAATCAAATCAGCGTTTCCAGTTTCAAAGCCATCTCTTCGATGAAAGCTTTTTATTTTACTTGATTTTAAATTCGCATATTCTGGAAGAACTTTTCTTTCTGCAAATTCCACATAACTTCCTGCAATATATGATTCTTCATTATTTTTAAATTTTGCTAAAACCTTATTTGCTATTGTACTGCTTTGTTTAAGTAACCCATCTTTACTTATTTTTAAGAGACCTCCAGAATCATTTAATTTAATATCTAAATTCAATAAAAAGTCGTTAAACTCTTCCAAAGTACGATATCCTTCTGGAAGTTCATGAACACTTATGGTGTAATGATTTAAATAATATCTGTTATAAATTACCCAAGAAGCATATTCACTTTCATTTAATAAAATTTTATAATCTTCTAAAGACGGTAACTTCCATAACGGTTTTCTAAAGAATGAAACAACTTCTTTAACATCATTTAAATTTAAGTCATCTACCGGGTCCTTTTTAATATTATTAATGTATGAATAAATAATTTCTTGACTTTTATTTGAAAGTTCATTTACACATAGTTCGCTAATAAAAATTCTAGGGAGATTATGTTCTGGAGGAGAATACCAATAAGCATTTAATTTTTTTTTATTAAACCTATAAAAGTCTCTTTTTTTATATCCATAATGCAAGAATATTTTTTCAAAAGATTTTAAGCCTAAATGTTTTATTCCAAGAGTCCTAAAAGCAATATGATCATTAATTATTTGAGATTGACTAGAAACTAAGTTATTGTCAATCATAGCTTTAGTGATTTTTTTAACATACGGGACCCTTTCTTTATATGTAGTAAATAGACTTTCCAAAATCTGAGTTAGTGGTGATTTATTTATTAAATCCATCAAATACTTTATTAACTTAAAAACTCTTATAAAGTTATATTAAATTTTGGGGACTATATTAATTATCTTTGTCAATTATTTCTAATTAATAAAATTTGCAAGCTTTAACATATTTTTTAACCTATCCCTTTTTATATATAATATCAAGACTTCCATTTTCACTTTTTTACATGTTATCAGATTTGCTTTCGTTTTTTATGCAACATATTTTGAAGTATAGAAAAGATATTATAAGAAAAAATCTAAATCTTGTTTTTCCAGAATTAAGTGAAAAAGAAAAATTAATTATAGAAAAAAAAGCCTATAAACATTTTTGTGATTTATTTCTTGAAATTATTAAATCTTTAGGAATGTCAAAGAAAGAAATGACAAAAAGGTTCGTATTTAAGAATATTGAGCTAATTAAAGAATTTGAAGATGATAACAGAAGTTGTTTTATTATGTGTGGCCACTATTCTAGTTGGGAGTGGATGCTTTCAATAAGTTATTATATTAATATTCCTGGAATAGGCATTTATTCTCCTTTAGAAAATACATACTTTGATAAACTTGTTAAAAGAATGAGAAAAAAACATAAAGCTCTTCTTTTATCAAGGTATAATACAGTTGAATCAATTATTAAAAACGAAAAGAATAACTATAAAGCGGTGTATGGTTTTGCAGCTGATCAATCTCCTAAACTAAGAAAAAAAACATATTGGACTAAATTCATGGGTATTGAAACACCTTTTTTTACTGGAGCTGAACGTCTTGCAAGAAAATTAAACATCCCTGTGGTTTTTGCTGACATAAAAAGAGTTAAAAGAGGTTTTTATGAAGCAGAATTTAAAGTCTTATCAAAAAAGCCAATTAAAACTAAACAATTTGAAATAACAAACAAATTTATTGAATTAGTTGAAAATCAAATAAAATTAGACCCCTCTGAATATTTTTGGGCTCATAATAGATTTAAACACTCAAAGTCTTTCAAATCTCTTTAATTTTCTTAACAATTTCTCTTGATAAGCTTTTAGCCTTATCCATAGTCTTAGCCTCTGTATATATCCTAAGTATCATTTCAGTATTTGATTTTCTTATATGTGCCCAAGATTCTTTAAAATCAATTTTCAAACCATCTTCTTTGTTGATTTTTTCATTTTTATAAAAATTTTCAATTTTTTTTAAAAGATAATTTGTGTTTGTGTTTTCTGATAACTCTACTTTGTTTTTATTCATGTAATATTGAGGATAATTCATTTTTAACTCTGAAACTGGTATATTCTTTTCAACTAAATGTGATATAAAAAAAACGATCCCAATTAAAGCATCTCTTCCATAATGAGTTTTAGGGTAAATAACTCCACCATTTCCTTCTCCTCCAATTACAGCATTATTTTCTTTCATTATTTTCACAACATTTACTTCACCAACAGAACTAGAGAAATATTTTTCTCCATACTTTTTAGTTATATCTGACAAGGCTCTGGTTGAAGATAAATTTGAGACTGTATTACCTGGTGTTTTATTTAAAATATAATCTGCGCAGACTACTAAAGTATATTCTTCTCCAAAAACCTCACCTTTTTCATCAACAAAAACTAACCTGTCTACATCTGGATCTACAGCAATTCCAAAATCAGCTGAGTTCAACTTTACACTTTCACATAATTGTTTTAGGTTCTCTTTAAGAGGTTCGGGATTATGAGCAAAATTTCCATCAGGAGTGCAGTTTAATTCAATGCAATTAATATTAAGTTTGCCTAAAAGAAAAGGAATAGCTATACCTCCTGTTGAATTAATTCCATCAATAACAACTTTAAAATTTTTAGACTTTATTTTATTAAGGTTCAAAAAAGGAATTTTTAAAATCTCCTCAATATGGCTTTTATAATAAGCTTCTTTGTAATTGATGTTTCCAATTTTTTCTTTTTTAAAAGCTTCAATTTTGATATTATTTGCTTTTTCAATTATTAATTCACCAGCTTCTTTACTTATAAACTCCCCATTTTCATTAAGTAGTTTAAGAGCATTCCATTCCTTTGGATTATGACTTGCTGTGATCATTATTCCTCCATGAGATTTAGTTCTTGGGATAGAAAAACCTACAGATGGAGTTGTTGAAAGGCCAAGGTCTAATACATTTATTCCACAAGAAACTATTGTTTTATTAACTAATTTATGAATTTTAGGGCCTGATTCTCTTCCATCTCTACCTGTTACAATTCTCAATTCATCTGCCTTTTTGTTTATTGACAAAATCCACTCACAATAAGAAATAACAAATTTTTTAATATTAACTGGAGAAAGGTTTTCATTATCATCATCACCAATAGTTCCTCTAATACCGGAAATAGACTTTATTAATGGCATATTACAAAGATAACAAGCTTATCAACAATATTAGTATTATTCATTTTATGAAAAAAATTTTTTTACTTTAATTAATGATGTAATTTCACATTAAAATAGTGAAATAAAAAACTCATAGATGAGAAATTATATACTCCTGTCTACAATCATTATATTGTTCATTCTTTGTTTTGGTTGTACAAACTATGAAAAAGAAGTTAAAGCAGCTACTGTTTCTGCAAGGAAAGAAGCTTCAGATATTGGAATTGCTATAATGTCAAAAGGAGGAAATGCCTTTGATGCAATGATTGCAATGGATCTTGCATTGTCAGTATGCTATCCTAATGCCGGAAACCTAGCAGGAGGTGGTTTTTTTGTTTATAGAAAATCAAATGGAGAAAAAGGAAGCTTAGATTATAGAGAAAAAGCTTCTGAAAATGCTCAAAAAAATATGTTTTTGGATAATGAAGGGAATATTATTCCAGATAAAAGCACGCTTGGAGGACTTGCTGTTGGTGTTCCGGGAACTGTTGCGGGATTATTTGAAATATATAAAAAAATGGCATCCTTACCATGGGAAACTCTTGTTCAACCAGCTATAGATCTTGCAGAAAAAGGATTTGTAGTCACAAAAAAACAAGAAAATAGTTTAAATAGCAAAAGAGATGATTTCATAATAATTAATGGTAAAGAAACTTTTTACGGTAATGCATTTAAAGCTGGAGATACAATTAAAAATCATGCAATAGCTTCAACACTAAAAATTATTCAAAAAGAAGGCAAAAATGGTTTTTATGAAGGGAAAATTGCTAAACTAATAGTTGATAAAGTCAAAAAAACAGGGGGGATAATTACTCTAAATGATATGAAAAACTACTCCCCTGTATGGAGAGATTTAATTAATTTTCAATATAAAGATTTAAATATATTTTCAATGGGCCCTCCATCAAGTGGTGGAATTTGTTTAGGGCAAATCATGAAAATGATAGAGCCTTTTTCAATTCAAAAATATAATCACAATTCTATTAAATATATTCAATTACTAACAGAAGCTCAAAGAAGATCTTATGCAGATAGAAGCGAATTTTTGGGAGATCCTGATTTTAATAACATTCCTCAAAACGAACTAATCTCTAATGTTTATTTAAAATCTAGAATGAATAATTTTTCCTTTAATAAAGCAACTTCTTCATCAGATATAAATTTTGGAAATGTCTATATGAATGAAAGTGATGAAACTACTCATTATTCAATAATTGACACAGAAGGAAATGCAGTCGCAGTTACTACCACTTTAAATGCTGGTTATGGATCGAAAGTTTACGTTGAAAAAGGAGGGTTTTTCTTAAATAATGAGATGGATGATTTTAGTAGTAAACCAGGAACACCTAATATGTTTGGACTAATTGGCAGTGAAGCAAATTCAATACAAGCTGAAAAAAGAATGTTGAGCTCAATGACTCCAACTATTATTGAAAAAAACGGAAAAATATCAATGATAGTTGGAACTCCAGGAGGATCAACTATTATTACCTCAGTTCTTCAGACAATTTTAAATGTTTATGAATTTCAAATGAATATTCAAGAAGCTGTTAATGCTCCAAGATTTCACCATCAGTGGTTACCTGATGAGATTAGGTTAGAACCTGGAAAATTTGATCATTTAATTCAAGACTTATTAAAAAAAGGATATTTCATTAAGCCTGAAAAAGAATTAATAGGAAGAGTAGATGCCTTACATGTTAATTCTAAAGGATTAATACAAGCAGGGGCTGATCCTAGAGGAGATGATTATGCTTCATTTTTATATTAATTAAATTTTCAATTTCAATTAAGTAATAAATTTTAAGCTTAATATCTTAATTTTGCAGGTTTACTTTATGGAATCAAAAAATTCAATTGAAATAGAAGGTGCTAGGGTTCATAATTTGAAGAATATAAATTTATCTATACCTAGAGATAAATTTGTTGTAATTACTGGCTTATCTGGTAGTGGAAAATCTTCACTTGCGTTTGATACTATTTATTCAGAAAGTCAAAGAAGATATATGGAAACATTTTCCGCTTATGTAAGACAATTTATAGGAAACATGGAAAGACCAGATGTGGACAAAATTGAAGGATTATCTCCAGTAATTGCTATTGAACAAAAAACTACTTCAAAAAATCCAAGATCTACAGTTGGTACAGTTACAGAAGTATATGATTTTATAAGGCTTTTATACGCTAGAATAGGAGTTGCTTATAGTTTATACAATAATAAAAAAATGATTAGTTATTCAGAGGATCAAATAATCCAATTAATTAAAAAAGAATTTAATTTAAAAGAAATTTATATTTTATCTCCTGTTATAAAATCAAGAAAAGGGCATTATAGAGATTTGTTTGATTCATTTATAAAAAAAGGATTTTTAAGATCTAGAATTGATGGTGATATTATTGATTTAAAAAAAGGAATGATGTTAGATAGATACAAAAATCATGATATTGAGTTGTTAATTGACAGAATTATAGTGAAAAACAATAAAGAATCAATTTCTAGATTAAAAAACTCTATAAAAACGGCTCTTTACAATGGTAAAAACTCTGTTTTAATAATTAACCCTGAAACTAGAAAAGAAAAATATTATAGCAGAGACCTTGTTTGTCGAGATTCTGGAATATCTTATAATAAACCCGAGCCAAATACATTTTCATTTAATTCACCAAAAGGAATGTGCAAAACATGTAAAGGATTAGGTGTTCAAAATGTTATAAATAGAAAAAAAATAATACCT
>CAYUZY010000047.1:0-14385 GCA_964448645.1 uncultured Flavobacteriaceae bacterium | reverse complement strand
ATATTGAAGCTAGAGATGGTATTAAAAGAGGTGTAGATGCCTTAGCAAATGCTGTCAAAGTTACACTTGGACCTAAAGGAAGAAATGTTATAATTGGAAAATCTTTTGGGGCACCTCAAGTAACCAAAGATGGTGTAACTGTTGCTAAAGAAATTGAATTAGAAGATGCATTAGAAAATATGGGAGCGCAAATGGTTAAAGAAGTGGCCTCTAAAACTTCTGATGTTGCAGGTGATGGAACAACAACTGCTACTATTTTAGCACAAGCTGTTGTTAAAGAAGGTCTTAAAAATGTTGCTGCTGGGGCAAATCCTCTTGATTTAAAAAGAGGAATTGAAAAAGCTGTAGATGTAATTGTAAAATCTTTAGAAAATCAAGCTGTTTCTGTTGGAGATTCTTCAGAAAAAATTAGACAAGTCGCTAGTGTTTCAGCAAATAATGATGAGGCAATAGGAGATCTAATCACTGAAGCTTTTGAAAAAGTTGGAAAAGAAGGTGTTATAACTGTTGAAGAAGCAAAAGGAACTGACACATATGTTGATGTTGTTGAAGGTATGCAATTTGATAGAGGTTATTTATCACCATATTTTGTAACTGATTCAGAAAAAATGGAAGCTGATTTAGAAACTCCTTATATTCTTCTTTATGACAAGAAAATTTCTGCAATGAAAGACCTCTTACCCATATTAGAGCCTGTTGCTCAAACTGGAAAACCTCTTCTTGTTATTGCTGAAGATGTAGATGGTGAAGCTCTTGCTACTCTTGTTGTTAATAAACTAAGAGGGTCATTAAAAATTGCTGCAGTTAAAGCTCCAGGATTTGGTGATAGAAGAAAAGCTATGCTAGAAGATATTGCTATTTTAACTGGAGGTACAGTTATTTCTGAAGAAAGAGGATTTAATATTGAAAACACTACAATTGAAATGCTTGGTTCAGCAGAAAAAGTTACAATAGACAAAGACAATACTATTGTAGTAAACGGAACTGGTAATTCTAAAGATATAAAAGCTAGGGTTAATCAAATAAAATCTCAAATTGAAACTACAACATCTGACTATGATAAAGAAAAACTTCAGGAACGTCTAGCAAAACTTTCAGGAGGTGTAGCTGTTCTTTATGTTGGAGCTCCTTCTGAAGTAGAAATGAAAGAAAAGAAAGATAGAGTAGATGATGCTCTCCATGCTACTAGAGCCGCTGTTGAAGAAGGAATTATTGCTGGAGGTGGTGTAGCTCTTTTGAATACTAGAAGTGAAATTAAGAAATTGAAATCTAACAATTCAGATGAAGCCACAGGTATTCAAATAATTAACAAAGCTATTGAATCTCCATTAAGAACGATAGTTGAAAATTCTGGAGGTGAGGGATCAGTTGTTATTTCTAAAGTAATAGATGGAAAAGATAATTTTGGCTATGATGCTAAAGATGGATCCTATGTTGATATGTTAAAAGAAGGGATCATTGATCCTAAAAAAGTTGCTAGAGTAGCTCTTGAAAATGCTGCTTCAGTAGCAGGAATGATTCTAACAACTGAATGTGCCTTAGTGGATATTAAAGAAGATACTCCACCAGCTGCTCCACCTATGGGAGGAGGAGGAATGCCAGGTATGATGTAAATTAATATATTACTAAATCAAAAAAATCCGCAACTATGCGGATTTTTTTGATTTCAATATTCAATTTTTCTTTCATACAAGCAACATATTGGTAATTCGTTATAAATCTCATCAGAAGCCTTAAATAAAGGAGTATCGTGACCAACATTTGAAATGGACTTTTGGATTGAATCTAATGAATTTTTTTTTGAGTTATAGATTAAAGTTAATTGATTTGAAGGTATGTCCCATGAAGCATATTTAACTCCTTTAGAAATCAAAGCTGACTTCTCAATTCTTTTTTTACACATAATACAATTTCCAGTTACTTCAAATTGGACTTTAGTATTTTTGTTATTTATCTCCTGACATGAAAGAATAAAAGGAAATGAAACAAAAAGTATTAAAATTATTTTTTTCATTTTACAAAATTATAAATTCCATCTTAAACCAAGATATAACATTCTGCCAAATATTGGAGCATAAACTTGAGAAGTATCAAAATTAGGACCAAAAGGATTTTCTGAATCTATTATAGGTGCTTTTTGAGTATAATTTCCTATGTTTTCAGATCCAAGATATAATTCTAGATTGTAATCAATAGCTCTTGTTATCTGACTATTAATCAAACTATAATTTGGCGAAAAATTGGAAGATGAACTTTCTTGATTAGAAAAAAATCTTTGTTTACCAACAAAATGATGGGTAAAATCATACCTCCACTGTGCTCCTTTTGTATTTCTTTCAGACTCAAATGATATATTTGAAAAAAACCGATTTTTTGCAATCATTGGAACTCTTAAATATCCATTTTTAAAATCTGCCTTTACATCATAATCTTTATAAGCAAATCTAACATTTATTAAGTTTGATGGTGAATAATCCATTTCAATTTGAAAATTTTTAGATTGGCTTTTACCTTCTAAATTATAAAATGAAATTTTTCTAGATTCTTCCCAATCTACAATTACCTGATCATCAAATTTAGTTACATATCTTTCTATAAAAATATTAAAAGGTCTTTCAAATAATAAAAATTTATGATTAATTCCAAACCCATAATTTAAAGCTTTTTCTGGTCTTAAACCATAGACACCACTACCGTTATTTTTTATTATTATTTGTCTATTTGATCCAAACAAAGATTGATTTTCTGCAAAAACATTAGACACTTTTCTGCCAGTTCCTATTGAAAACCTTAGAGATGTTTCTTTAAAAAGGGAATATCTTAAATGAAATCTTGGGGTAATAAAAAATCCTATTCTATTATGATTATCAACTCTTAATCCAGCAATGAAATTTAAATCATCCAGATTATCATAATTGTATTCAAAAAAACCTCCTATAGAGCTATCAATTCTATCATAATAAAAATTATCTATATCCTCATTATAATTATCACTTGAAAAATTAATTCCAGTTTTAAATTTATGTTTTGTGTTACCAATTATTGAGTTATAAACAAAATTTGTAAAAAAACTTTTATGATTAATATTATAAACTCTATAACCATATGAACCCATTTGATCATGAAAACTATAAGATATTTGAAGACCTAAACTTTGAAAAGGTAATTCCGGTGAAACATAACCTAATTTAAAAGAAGTATCTAATCTCTCAGTATTTACTTCACTTCCCCAAATCAAAAACTTATTACTTGTTTTTGGATCATAGAATTTACTTCCCATAAGTTTTTCATCCTTTAAAAATTTAAAACTTAAAAAACTTATTATTCCCTTTTCATTATCAATAAACTGTAATCGATTTAAAATGTTTATTTGTTGAGAAATTGGCATGTCAAGAAAATTATCATTATTTAAATCTGTTTTTTTATCTCTCTTATTTCCATGAATGTAAGCTCCGTAAAATAATTTATCAGAGATTTTCTTATTTAAATGAGAATTAAACTCCAATCTTCCATTAGCAGAACCAAATAAATTTAAGAAAAATGGAACATCAGAAAATGGCTTTTTTAATTCAGTATTAATTTGTCCCGTTATACTCTCAAATCCATTAGTTACACTACCAGATCCTTTAGATATCTGAATGCTTTCAATCCAAGTACCAGGAGTATATGTTAAACCATAAAATTGAGAAGCTCCTCTAACTGAAGGTATATTCTCTTCTGTTATTAATATATAAGGGCTTTTTAAGCCTAACATTTTAATTTGTTTTGTTCCAGTTAATGCATCTGCAAAATTAACATCAATAGAAGGGTTAGTTTCAAAACTTTCAGACAAATTACAACAAGCAGCTTTTAAAAGTTCAGCATTATTAATATTGATTACATTTTGAGCCTGAAAAGATAATCGAGATATAGTTTTTCTTTTTTCTACAGTAACTTCATCAAGAGAGTTTGAATTATCAATTTTAAGAAAATGAACTATGAATTTATTGTTTTCACGGACTAATAAAGTATCATTTTTAAATCCAATATAACTAATGATTAATTTATTTGAATTCAGGTTTGGTTTGATTGAAAACTTTCCGTTTTCATCAGTTATTACTCCATAATTTGTTTCTAACCAATAAACATTTGCTCCATATAGTGCAGAAGTTTCTGTTCCTTCCTTGTAAACGATTCTACCTTCAATGTTATTTTGAGCGTAAATATTAAGTAAGGGTAAAAAAATTAAAAATAAATATTTATTCATGTCTATATAATTTAAATGTTAAATGATTGTGTTAAAAATCAAATAACATTAACTATATAGCATAAATTGATTAAAAATTAGATAAAGATTTGACTCTGATTTAGGTGGAGGTTTCCAATTAAAACTATAATACAAAAAACTTCTAGACTTTAACGGAAAATACTTTTTTAGCAAAAAAGTTACATCTTTTATTTTTTCAATTTTTTGATTTGAATTATAATTTTCACTATTATTATTTTGAACAAAAACTATTTGATCATCACAACAATCCTCTATATTTATTTCAAAAGCATCTTTGTCATTTTCCGAGTATGAAGAATGCATTTCACATCCTTTTGGATTAGATGAAGAAGAGATTTGAGAAAGTTCATCTCCACAAAAATGAAAATTTAGAGACATTCCCATTTTTGAAATCAAAAAAAGGAAGGAAAAAAAATATATAAAAAAATTTTTAAAACTCATATTTTTCTTTTAAAGCAACAAAATTACAAAAACTCATAAGTTTAATTATAACTAATATGAAAATATTGAATTAAAAACATTTGTATTTTTTAATTTTACCAAATGATTTTTACAGAAAAAAAATTAATAATAAAAAAAATTAAATCTATTTTATCGAATAAGGATGATTGGGAAAAGAAATTGTTTAAAATTTGTGATCTTATTAAGAATAGTCTAAAAAAATATGATTGGGTAGGCTTTTACTTTTCCGATTCAATTAATAAAAAATTAAATTTAGTTGCATTTTCTGGAAAAAAAACGGAACATAAAGAAATTCCTTTTGGAAAAGGTGTTTGCGGACAAGTAGCTTTATCAAATAAAACATTACTAATTCCAAATGTAAATGAAGAAAAAAATTACATATCATGTGATATTAATGTTAAATCGGAAATAGTAGTCCCAATTATAACAGATGGTACAAATATTGGTCAAATTGATGTGGATTCAAATAAATTAAATGCTTTTTCTAATGAAGATAAAATCTTTTTAGAAGCAGTTTGTAATTTAATTTCTGAAAAATATAAATCATTAATTTATAATTAATTATGAAAAAAAAAATAAAATCAGCTCTAATTTCTGTTTATAATAAAGATAGCCTTGATAAAATACTTAATAAATTAGTTAATCTTGAAATTAAACTTTATTCAACAGGAGGAACACAAGATTATATAGAAAACCTAGGTCACAAAGTAATTCCGGTAGAAAAAATCACAAGTTATCCATCTATACTTGGAGGGAGAGTAAAAACTTTACATCCCAAAATTTTTGGAGGTATTTTAAATAGATCAAAAAATAAATCAGATCAAAAGGAATTAACACAATTTGATATACCTGAATTTGATTTAGTTATTGTGGATCTTTATCCTTTTGAAGATACAGTAAAATCAAATTCATCAGAGGAAGAAATTATTGAAAAAATTGATATTGGTGGCATTGCCTTAATAAGAGCAGCTGCAAAAAACTTTAATGATGTTTTATGTGTTTCATCAAAAGATAATTATGCAAAATTATCTTCTCTTCTTTTAGAAAAAAATGGATGTTCGGATTTAAATGACAGAAAAGAGTTTGCAATTGAAGCTTTTAATACCTCGTCACATTATGATACAGCTATTTATAATCATTTCAATTCTAACAATACTGGCTTAAAAATAAGTTTAAAAAACCCTGTTAATCTTAGATATGGAGAAAATCCTCATCAAAAAGGGGATTTTTATGGTGATTTGGATAATTTTATAGAAAAGATTAATGGCAAGGAAATTTCCTACAATAATTTGTTAGATATTGATTCAGCAATTAATTTAATTTTAGAATTCTATGATGGCCCTCCCACTTTTGGTATATTAAAACATAATAATGCCTGTGGCTTATCTGTCAGAAATAATTTAAAAACTGCATATCTTGATGCCTTTCAAGCTGATCCAATATCTGCATTTGGAGGTGTTCTTATCTCAAATAAAAAAATTGACATTCCTACCGCTAAAGAAATAAATAAACTGTTTTGTGAAATTTTAATTGCTCCCAGTTATGAAAAAGAAGCTCTTAAAATTTTAAAAGAGAAAAAAAACAGAATACTCTTAATTCAAAAAGAACATAAACTTCCTGAAAATATTATTAGAAGTTGTCTTGATGGTTTCCTTATTCAAGAAAGAGATAATTTAACTGACAATAAATCAACTCTAAAATTTGTAACAAAATTAACTCCAAATGAAAAACATTTAAATGATTTGATTTTTGCATCTAAAATCTGCAAGCATACAAAGTCTAATACTATTGTTTTAGCAAAAAATAATCAATTAATTGCCTCTGGTACTGGTCAAACATCTCGAGTAGATGCTTTAAAACAATCTATAAATAAAGCTAAAACTTTTAACTTTGATCTAAGTGGAGCAGTAATGGCAAGCGACGCTTTCTTTCCTTTTCCTGATTGTGTTGAAATTGCTCATAAAGCTGGAATAATATCAGTAATTCAACCAGGGGGATCAATCAAAGACAAAGAATCGATAGATTATTGTAACTATAATAATTTATCAATGGTATTTACTGGAAATAGACATTTTAAGCATTAATTTTTTACATTTACAAAACTTTTAATTTAAAAATGGGGTTTTTTACTGAAGAAATTGCAATAGATCTCGGAACAGCTAACACATTAATCATACATAATGATAAAGTAGTTGTGGATAGTCCATCAATTGTTGCTCTTGATAGAACTACTAATAAAGTTATCGCTATAGGTCAAGAAGCAAATATGATGCAAGGAAAAACTCATGAAAATATAAGAACTGTTAGACCTTTGAAAGATGGAGTAATCGCTGATTTTAATGCCTCTGAACAAATGATAAATATGCTAATAAAAAGTATTCCTTCTTTAAAAAGAAAATTTTTTTCGCCTTCATTAAGAATGGTAATATGTATTCCTTCAGGTATAACAGAAGTTGAAATGAGAGCTGTAAAAGAATCCGCTGAAAGAGTGAACGGTAAAGAAGTTTATCTTATTCATGAACCTATGGCTGCAGCTATTGGTATTGGAATAGACATTATGCAGCCTAAAGGAAACATGATAGTAGACATAGGAGGAGGTACTACAGAAATAGCAGTCATCGCTCTTTCTGGAATTGTTTGTGATAAATCTATAAAAATTGCGGGCGATGTGTTTACAAATGATATTATTGGTTACATGAGGGGTAAGCACAACTTATATGTTGGTGAAAGAACTGCTGAAAAAATAAAAATTATTGTTGGAAGTGTAATTGAAGAACTTGATAACCCTCCCGATGACATGTCAGTTCAGGGAAGAGATCTTTTAACTGGAAAGCCTAAACAAATTACTATTTCTCATAAAGAAATTGCCAAGGCTTTAGATAAATCAATTATAAGAATTGAAGATGCTATAATGGAATGTCTTTCTCAAACACCACCAGAATTAGCTGCTGACATATACAATACCGGCATTTATCTTGCTGGTGGAGGAGCTTTATTAAGAGGTTTAGATAAACGTTTATCTCTTAAAACTGATCTTCCAATATATGTTTCTGAAGATCCCCTTCAAGCAGTCGTTAGAGGAACGGGAATTGCATTAAAAAATGTAGAAAGATTTACGACTGTACTTATTAAATAATTAAAATATGCAGCGAATAATTAATGCGCTTGCAAAAAATAAAAATACAGTTCTTTTTATTTTTTTACTAATTATATCTATTTACTTTTTAAATTCAAGAAGCTACTTTCACCAAACTAAAATTAATAAATTAGGCCTAATTATATCTGGAAGTCTTAATGATTTTAGATCAACTATAATTAGATATTCAACTCTCAATAAAGAAAACAAATTATTAATTCAAGAAAATTTATTTCTTAAATCAAATAGAATAAAAAACATACATAAAAATAAAGAATTAACTAAATCTGAAAAAGAAATTTATTTTCCTTTTTCATATATAAGTGCTAAAATTGTTAAAAACAATTATAACAAAAAAGAAAATTATATTATAATAAACAAAGGAGAAGAAGATGGTGTAGAAAAGGAAATGGGAGTAATAAATTCAAATGGCATTGTTGGAATAATTAACAATGTTAGTAAAAATTATTCTAGTATTATTTCAATTATAAATTCCAATATCAAAATAAATGCAAAAATTAAAAACACTAATTATTTTGGTTCTATTGGTTGGGGTGAAAAAAAAATAAATATAATGACTTTAGAAGATATTGTTTCTACCGCAAAAATTTCTATTGGAGATACTATAATTAGTGGAGGAATGTCATCATATTTTCCTTCTGATTTAGAAATTGGAAAAATAGTTTCACTAAAAAAAGAAAAAAATAAAGGATATTTTTCAATTGAAGTAGAATTATTTAATAGTCCTAGTCAATGGGAATATGTATATGTGATTGAAAACAAAGACATAAAAGAAATAAATAAATTAGAAACAAAAGATTAAAATGTTAAACGAAAATTTAAAAATATTTTTTCAATTTATAACATTAATATTAGCTCAAATAATTGTTCTTGATAATATTAACTTATTTGGATTCTTAAATCCAATTATTTATATATTATTTATTATAACATATAAATTTGATCAAAATCAAACTCTCTTTATTTTTCTTTGTTTTTTATTAGGTTTTTTAATTGATTTATTAACTCAAGGTTCAGGAGCAAATACTATTTCCTGTTTAATCTTAGGTTATATAAGACCTTTTTTTATTAACTACTGTTTTAAAATTAACTCCGATATGCCTAAAGCATATATAAATGATCCTAATATTAGCCATCGACTTTATTATATTTTAAGTATAGTTTTAATTCACCACTTAATTTATTTCTCAATTGTTTATTTTGACATTAATTCCTTAATCTTAATTATAAAATATACTTTTCTAACTACAATTTTCTCAATAATTTTAATCTGGCCTTTGATTAGCTTTTACAGATCCTAATGATAAAAAAAGAATATTTATTGGTAATTTTTATTTTAACAATCTCTTTTATTTATGTAATTCAACTAATTACTTTACAACTTTTTAATGATAATTACCAGATTTTATCGGAAACTAATGCTGTTTATAAAAAAACTATTTACCCAGAAAGAGGACTAATCTTTGATAGAAATAATAAATTAATTGTAGCTAATCAACCATCTTACGATTTGATGTTAATACCTGAAAATCTTAAACCTTTTGATACTCTTGAAATATGTTCAATTTTAAACATTAATTCTGAGTTATTTTTAAAAAAAATAAATGATGCAACAAGTTTTTCTAGAAAATTACCTTCTATTATTCTTAGGCAAATTTCTAGAGAACAGAATGCATTGTTTCAAGAAAAAATATGGAAATATCCTGGATTTTTTATTCAAAAAAAATCTTTAAGAGATTATAAAATTCCTATAGCTTCTAACTTATTAGGATATATAAGTGAAGTTAACGAAAATGAAGTTAGTGATGATAAAAGTTATTATAATATAGGTGAATTAATTGGAAGACAAGGAATTGAAAAGAGTTATGAAAATGTTTTAAGAGGGAAAAAAGGTGTAAAATATTATCAAAAAGATCGATTTAATAGGATTATAGGTCCATATAAAAATGGATTTTATGATACAGAAATTGAAATTCCTGAAAATATAACTTTAACTATAGACTCTGAACTTCAAAAGTATGGAGAAAAACTTATGCAAAATAAAAGAGGAGGAATAGTTGCAATTGAACCAAAATCTGGGGAGGTGCTTGCTTTAATTAGTGGTCCTTCCTATAGTTCAAAACTTTTAATAGGTAGAGATAGATCTAAAAACTTTAAACTTCTTTTAAACGATACAATTAATAAACCTTTATTTGACCGTGGCCTTCAGGCGGAATATTCTCCTGGTTCACCATTTAAAACTCTAAATGCTTTAATTGGTTTACAAGAAAATATTATTAATAAAAAAACAAAGTTTATTTGTAATGAAGGCCATTACTATGGTAAAGGAGCTTTTATGGCGTGTCATTGTAAAAAAGAAACATCCAATAACTTATTAAGTGCTATATATAATTCTTGCAATACTTATTTTGCTAAAACCTATAAAAATGTTATAGACTCTCATGAATCTTCATTTGAAGGAATTAATGTGTGGAATTCTCATCTTAAAAGTTTCGGTTTAGGAGACTATTTAGGATATGATTTAAATATTGGAAGACCAGGGTTTATTCCTGATGGAGACTATTACAATTTCTGGTATCCTGAAAAAAATTGGGGATCAGTTACTACAATATCCAATTCAATAGGTCAAGGGGAAATACTCACTACTCCAATTCAAATGGCTAATTTCACAAGTGCAATTGCAAATAGGGGTTTTTATATCAAACCTCATTTTGTAAAAATAAAATCAAAAAAAAAACATGATTCTTTATATCCTAAAAAACAAACTAGTATTGATCCTAAACATTTTGAAACTGTAATTGAAGGAATGCATAAAGTCATCGAAGAAGGGACAGGGAAAATTGCAAAAATTTCTGGTCTAGACTTTTGCGGTAAAACTGGAACTGCTGAAAATTTTATAAAATTAAATGGTAATAAAACGCAATTAACAGATCACTCTATTTTTGTTGCATTTGCCCCGAAAAATAATCCTAAAATTGCCATTGCTGTTTTTATTGAAAATGGTTATTGGGGAAGTAGATGGGCTGCACCAATAGCAAGTTTAATGATAGAAAATTATATTTTTTCAAAGACAAAAAGAAAATGGCTTGAAAATAGAATGGTTAATGGAAGTTTAGAACATGAGTATAAAAAACCTTTAACTAATAAACCCTTTAATATTAATGAATAAACATTTTCTTTTAAGAATAGATTGGATTACACTTTTAATATATTTTTTACTAGTATTATTTGGAATGTTAAATATATATTCTATTTCATTCGAAAATATAGAATTTTCTTTCTATGATATTAATACCTCAGTAGGAAAACAATTTTGGTTTTTTATTTTTTGCCTCTTTATAGGAATTCCAATAATGTTTTTAAAACCAAGTTTTTTTGACAAGATTTCATTTCTGTCTTACATCGTATGTATTTTATTATTAATTGGGTTATTTGTTTTTGGTTCAACAATTAAAGGGATAACAGCATGGTATAAATTTGGACCTATAAGTATGCAGCCCTCTGAATTTGCTAAAATAGCTATTGCTTTAATGATATCATCCTATTTAAGTTTTATTCAAAATGATATAAAAAATTATAAAACAATTTTAAAAATATTTTTAATTATTTTTTTCCCTCTAATCCTAATTCTATTACAACCCGATGTAGGAACAGCAATAGTTTTTACAGCTATTGTTTTTGTTCTAATTAGAGAAGGTTTAAGTATAAACTTTTTTTTTATTGGTATTTACGGAATAATTTTATTTATAATAACATTAATTATAAATCCTCTAAATACTAGTTTAGTTTTATTTTTTGGATTTTTAATTTTCCTTTTTATTATTAGAAATAAAAAAAAACAATATAAAAATTCTGGTTTAATTTTAACTTTATTAGCTTCAATCATTTATTGCTTTTCCGTAAATTTTATTTTTAATGAAGTTTTTGAACAAAGACATAGGGATAGGATTAATATAATTTTAGGAAAAGAAGTCGATCCTAGAGGAATTGGCTATAATATTAATCAATCTAAAATAGCTATTGGGTCAGGAGGTATATTAGGCAAAGGGTTTTTGAATGGGACCCAAACTAAAGGAAAATTTGTTCCAGAACAGGATACGGATTATATATTTACAACTATTTCTGAAGAATGGGGTTTTGTTGGGTCTGTATTAGTAATAGTATTATTTAACTTTATGATAATAAGAGTTATATATAGAGCTGAAAAACATACTAAAAAATTTAACAGAATTTTTTCTTATTGTTTTGCAAGTTTGCTAGGTTTTCATTTTATTATAAACATTGGAATGACTATAGGCTTAGTTCCGACAATTGGAATACCTCTTCCTTTTATAAGTTATGGAGGTTCAAATCTTTTAACTTTCAGTATTTTTTTAATGATTTATCTTAACCTCGATGCAAATAGATTAAATTAATTTCTTACATCGAAGGCATCTCTAAGACTATTTCCTAAAATCATAAATGATAAAACTAAACTCATAATCGCTAATCCAGGTAAAATTGCTAAATATTCTTTACCTAATATAAGATATCTAAAATGATCTTTAACCATTCCTCCCCAACTTGGAATAGGAGGTTGAACTCCAATTCCTAAAAAACTTAAACCACTTTCAATTAATATTGCACTTGCAAAATTAGCAGCTGAAATAACAATTAATGGTCCAATTAAATTTGGTAAAATATGATTTAACATAATTCTATAGCTTGAAAATCCTAAAACTTTTGCAGATTGAATAAAAAGCTTTTCTTTTACAGTTCTTACCTGACCTCTAACTAGTCTTGCAACTTCTACCCACATAGTTAATCCAACAGCAAAAAAAACTTGCCAAAAACCTTTTCCAAGAGATATTGTAATCGCTATAACTAATAATAAAGTTGGAATGGCCCAAAAAACGTTAATTAACCATACTATAAAATTATCAAACCATCCTCCAAAATATCCAGAAGTTAATCCAATTAATAACCCTATAATTAATGAAATAATTACGGCTACAAATCCGATTGAAATTGAAACTCTCGAACCTATAATCATCCTACTTAACATATCTCTTCCATACTTATCTGTTCCTAATAAAAAAGTTTTTTTCTTTATAAATTTTAATTCAAATTCTTGGATAGTATTATCATTTAAAATCTTGCTTATATCGATTTTTTTTTGATCTTTAGAAAAGGACCCAACTTCTGAATAAATCAATTTACCATTAATTATTTTATAATTACTTATAAAAGTTTCATTATTTGAAACTGAAGGTAAATCAATATTTAAATTGTTAGGTGTTTTAAAAATTAAAGTTGAAAATCCAGGAGGTTTAGAATGAATTTTTAGATTCATTTGATTTGCATTTGGAGATGAATCTGGAGAAATCTTATATGCAAAAATTGAGATTAAAGTTACTATTGAAATATAAATTAAACTTATTACACCCCAATAATCCTTAAATAAATTTTTAAAAACAATTTTGAAGTCCAAATTAGAAAAAGATTATTTTTTAGTATTGGCAATTTTATTTTTACTTGATAATTCATTATTTAAATCTTTTAAAACTTCTATTGCTTCAGATACGTATAAATCTTTTTTTAAAGATTCTTGCCAGCGTTTTCTCTTTTCTAATAGATCAGGCGAAATTGAATTCCTATTGCCTGCTTCAGGTATCCACTCAAAATCATATAAAGATTCATAATTATTTAATTTATCAAAACGTTTAGAATATTGATTATCTTCTACCCTTTTTAAATTATATTTTACATAATTTAAAGAGTATGAAAAGTTTTCTTGTTGTTTTTTTATCCACTTAGCCTGCTCATCAATTAATTTAAAGTAAAAGTTATTACTCAATCTTTCTTTGCTTTTTTTCATTGAAAAATCATAGTTTAACATTTTTTCCCATTTAACATAATTTGCAGGACTTATTTTATCCCATTTCAAAGGGTTATCCTGATCTTTCTCTCCTATTTCAACATATTTATATCTATTAGGAAAAATAATATCGCTTTTAACTCCTTCAAGTTGTGTTGAACCTCCATTTATTCTATAAAATTTATCTGTTGTTACTTTTAGTGCCCCCAAATCTCCATATGTATTACTTGATATAATTCTATTTAAATCAACCATATTTTGAACAGTTCCTTTTCCAAATGTTTGTTTACTTCCAATTACGATTGCTCTTTTATAATCCTGAAGTGCTGCAGCAATAATTTCAGATGCAGATGCAGAAAATTCATTAACTAATACAACTAAAGGTCCATTCCAAAAAATATTTGCATCTATATCACTAAGAATTTCTTTTTTACCACCTGTACTTTTAACTTGTACTACAGGACCCGTTTTAATAAAAAAACCGGTCATATCTACAACAGCTTTTAATGACCCACCTCCATTATTTCTTAAATCTAAGATAATACCCTTAACATTTCTTTTCTTTAATTCATTTATTTCTTTTTTAACATCAATAGCAGCATTTCTTTCTTTATAATCTTTAAAGTCAACATAGAACTTAGG
>CAYUZY010000046.1:0-14779 GCA_964448645.1 uncultured Flavobacteriaceae bacterium | reverse complement strand
AATTTGAACTATTATTAAAAAGATTTAATTCATCTTTATTTAATTTCAATTCAACAATTGATTCAACACCTTTATTGCCAATAACACATGGAACTCCTATACATATATCTTTTTGACCATACTCTCCTTCTAATAAAACTGAACAAGGAATTAATTTTCTCTGATTATTTAATATACTATCAACAAGATAAGATACTGATGCGCCAGGTGCATACCATGCAGAAGTTCCTAAAAGCTTAGTTAAAGATGCTCCTCCAACCATAGTTTCTTTAGAAACAGTATCTAATTCCTTTTTATTTAAAAAATCTGAAATAGGTAAACCATTATATGTAGCTAATCTGACTAAGGGAATCATCGTAGTGTCTCCATGACCACCAATCACCATAGCATGAATATCATTAGCAGGTTTATTTATAGCTTTAGATAGATAGGTTTTGAATCTAGAACTATCTAAAGCTCCTCCCATTCCAATTACTTTATTTTTTAAGACACCTGTAGTTTTTAACGTTAAATAAGTCATTGTGTCCATTGGATTAGAAACAACAACTATAATTGTATCAGGTGAAAATTTTAAAATATTACTAGAAACATCTTTAACTATTCCTGCATTAATACCAATTAATTCTTCTCTTGTCATTCCAGGTTTTCTAGGAATACCTGAAGTAATTACAACTACATCACTATTTGAAGTTGCAGAATAATCACTTGTTACACCAATTATTTCAGTGTTAAATCCAAGAGTAGTAGAAGTTTGAGATAAATCCAAAGCTTTTCCTTCTGCCAAACCTTCTTTTATATCAAGAAGAACTACTTGGCTTGAAATTCTTTTTATAGCTATATATTCAGCACATGATGCGCCAACATTTCCTGCTCCAACTATTGTTACTTTCATAATTATCTATATCAAAATTGAAAATTAAATTTTGTAAAATATATTATTATGCATCAATATTAGCATAAATAGCATTTTTTTCAATAAATTCCCTTCTTGGAGGCACTTCATCTCCCATCAACATAGAAAAAACCCTATCAGCTTCACCAGGATTATCAATTGAAACCTTTCTTAAAGTTCTTTGTTCAGGATTCATTGTTGTATCCCATAATTGTTCATGATTCATTTCTCCTAAACCTTTATATCTTTGAATTGAAGTACCTTGCCCATATTCTTTAACTAAATTATCTCTTTGATCATCTGACCAAGCATAATCTTTCTTAGCTCCTTTTTTAACAAGATATAATGGAGGTGTTGCAATATAAATATTTCCTAACTCTATTAACTCCCTCATATATCTAAAGAAAAAAGTAAGTATCAAAGTTGAGATATGACTTCCATCAACATCTGCATCACACATAATGATAATTTTATGATATCTTAATTTTTCAATATTTAATGCTTTACTATCTTCTTCTGTACCGATCGTTACACCTAATGCAGTATAAATATTTCTAATTTCTTCATTCTCAAAAACCCTATGTTGCATAGCTTTTTCAACATTTAAGATCTTGCCTCTTAAAGGTAAAATAGCCTGAAATTTTCTATCACGTCCTTGTTTAGCTGTACCTCCGGCTGAATCCCCTTCAACCAAAAACACTTCACATTTTTCAGGGTCTTGCTCAGAACAATCAGATAGTTTTCCAGGTAAACCTCCTCCACTCATAACAGTTTTTCTTTGAACCATTTCTCTAGCTTTCTTTGCAGCATGTCTAGCTTGAGCAGCAAGCATTACCTTTTGAACAATAACTTTAGCATCATTAGGATGTTCTTCAAGATAGCTCTCAAGCATATCTGAAACAGATTGAGAAACTGCAGACGTAACATCCCTGTTTCCTAACTTTGTTTTTGTTTGTCCCTCAAATTGAGGTTCACTAACCTTTACAGATATAATTGCCGTAAGACCTTCTCTAAAATCATCACCTGCTATTTCAAATTTTAATTTATCTAATAGCCCTGATGAATCGGCATATTTTTTTAAAGTAGAAGTAAGACCTCTTCTAAAGCCTGCCAAATGAGTTCCTCCTTCATGTGTATTAATATTATTTACAAATGAATGAAGATTTTCTGAATATGAGGTATTATATATCATAGCAACTTCCACTGGGATTCCATTTTTTTCTCCCTCCATAGAAATAACATTTCCTATTATTGCTTCTCTAGTTTCATCAAGAAACCCAATAAATTCCTTTAAACCTTCTTTTGAAAAAAAGTTTTCACCTATATAATTTCCTTTATTATCTTTTTTTCTTTTATCTAAAATAGAAATCTTTATACCTTTATTTAAATAAGATAACTCCCTCATTCTTAATGATAAGGTTTCATAGTTAAAATCAATTGTCTCAGTAAAAATGTCCCTATCAGGAAGAAATGTAACAGATGTTCCATTAGATTTTGAATTTCCTGTTTCTTTAACAGGTTCTATAGCTTTTCCTCTTTCATATTCTTGCTCCCATATTTTTCCATCTCGATATACAGTTGCTGTTAATTTTTCAGATAAAGCATTTACACACGAAACCCCTACTCCATGCAACCCCCCTGAAACTTTATATGAATCTTTATCAAATTTACCCCCAGCTCCTATTTTAGTCATTACAACCTCTAAAGCTGATACTCCTTCTTTTTTATGAATTCCTACCGGAATACCTCTTCCATTATCAACTACAGTTATTGAATTATCTTCATTAATTGTAAGATCTATTTTGTCACAATAACCTCCCATTGCTTCATCTATAGAATTATCAATAACCTCATAAACTAAATGATGAAGTCCTCTAGGGCCCACATCACCTATGTACATTGAAGGTCTCTTTCTTACATGTTCAATGCCTTCAAGAGCCTGAATACTTTCAGCAGAATAATTTTCTTTGGAGGATTGTTTATCAACGATTTTATCTTCGTTAAATAAGCTTTCTTGTTCCATGTTTACAAAGATAAATATAAAGGCCTTAAGTTTATCCTAAACCCTTATAAATAAAGACAAGTTATCAACATTAGAATGTGGAAAAGATTAAATTTTTTATAAGTTATTTATAAGACTTTTCATGAATTTTAAGAACAGCTCTTCCACTTGGATCATTTTGATTCTTAAAAGCTTTATCCCAGGCCAATGCAACAGGTGTGCTGCAGGCTACAGAAGGAACCGATGGTACACTTAGGGCAGCGGCATCACTTAAAAAATGACTTTCAAATATTGATCTATAATAAAATTCTTCCTTGTTTTGTGGTGTTTGAATAGGAAATCTATAATGTGCGTTTATCATTTGTTCATCTGAAATCTCTTTATCAACTAAATCCTTTAAAGTATCAATCCAATCATAACCAACTCCATCAGAAAATTGTTCTTTTTGTCTCCAAACTACATTTTTGGGGAGATAATTTTCAAAAGCTTTTCTTAAAACCCATTTTTCCATCCTCTCTGAATTTATCATTTTATCCTTAGGATTTATTGTCATTGCGACATCAATAAATTTTTTATCTAAAAAAGGAACTCTACCCTCAATACCCCATGCAGCAAGAGATTTATTAGCTCTTAAACAGTCATATTTGTGTAAATTGTCTAATTTTCTAACGGTTTCTTCGTGAAATTCTTTAGCTGAAGGGGCTTTGTGAAAATATAAATACCCTCCAAACAATTCATCTGCTCCTTCTCCTGATAATACCATTTTTATTCCTAAAGATTTAATTGATCTCGCCATTAAATACATTGGCGTAGAAGCTCTTACAGTTGTAACATCATATGTTTCAAGATGATAAATAACTTCTCTAATGGCATCTAATCCTTCTTGTATTGTAAATTTAATTTCATGATGTACTGTTCCTATAAAATCAGCCACCTCTTTAGCTGCTTTAAGATCTGGAGAGCCCTCAAGTCCAACAGAAAAAGAGTGTAGTTGAGGCCACCAAGCTGATTGTTTTCCTTTTGATTCAATTCTTTTTGATGAAAACTTTTTAGCTAGAGCAGAAGTAATTGATGAATCTAGACCTCCAGATAATAAAACTCCATATGGAACATCACTCATTAATTGTCTGTATACTGCATCAGACAAAGAATCGTGAATTTTTTTTATAAAAGTTTCATTATTTTCTACAAGTTTGTATGATCTCCATTTAGGATTGTACCATTTTATAAACTTTTTTGATTTACTGCTATAATAATTTCCTGGAAGAAAAAGTTCAATTTTATTACATGTTCCTTCTAAAGCCTTTAATTCAGAAGCAACATAAAAAGTACCTTTATTATCCCAACCCATATACAATGGAATTATTCCCATATGATCTCTAGCGATAAAATATTCGTCATTTTCAATATCATATAAGGCAAAAGCAAATATTCCATTTAATTTATTTAAAAATTCAACTCCTTCTTCTTCATATAAAGCAAGTAAAATTTCACAATCTGATTTTGTTTTAAAATTATATTTGTTTTTTAAAGACTTCCTTAAATCAAGATGATTATAAATTTCTCCATTTGCCGCTAACACTAAATTATTATTTTGACCATAAAGAGGTTGTTTACCAGAAGTTGGGTCAACTATAGCTAATCTTTCATGTGCTAAAATTGCATTTTTTGAATCAAAGATTCCATTCCAATCAGGCCCCCTATGTCTTACTTTTTTTGACATTTCAAGGATTTTAGGTCGTAAAGAAGATATTTTTTCTTTTAAATCAAAAGCACAAACAACTCCACACATGTAATATTTTTTATCAAAAGTAGTGGTTTTTTTAAATAAATTTATTAAAATATTGTATTAGATTAAAAAAATAAACTTAATTAGTGTTTTTTATAAAAAATTTTAATCAATTTTTATTTTTCGATGTTAGAAAGTTAAAATCTATAAGTTAATTAAACCTATTGCTGTAAACAATATTTCCATCTACTATTGTAGCAACAACTTTTGTTGTAATTATTCTTTTGTCTGTTTCGTCCATTATATCTCTATCTAATATTATAAAATCAGCTTTTTTGCCTACTTCAATACTCCCCTTTTCTTTTTCCTCAAAATTAGCTTTTGCTCCCCATATTGTCATTCCTCTCAATGCATCTTCTCTAGACAATGCATTTTCAAAATTAAAACCATTTTCAGGATAACCATTTAAGTCTTTTCTAGTAACGGCAGCATAAAATGTATGAATTGGACTGACATTCTCAACAGGAAAATCTGTTCCCAAAGCAATTATACCAGCTTCTTTTAATAGATCTTTATAAGCATATGCGCCAACCATTCTTGAAGGACCTATTCTGTCTTCAACCCAATACATATCACTTGTAGCATGGGTAGGTTGAACTGATGGAATTATTTTTTTATTAAATAAACTAATATCAGAAGTGTCAATAATCTGGACATGTTCTATTCTCCATCTAGGATCATCTAAAAAAACTAAAGCTTTTTTGTAAGCATCTAATACATTCGAAATTGAAGCATCTCCAATTGCATGAGTATTCATTTGAAAACCAGTTTGAGCAAGTCTGTAAGCTAATGATTCTATAGAGTCAATAGAGGTTAAAAAAGCCCCCTTGTGACCTCTTCTATCTGAATAAGGTTTTTTTAATGCTGCACCTCTAGAACCTAGGGCTCCATCTGCATATACTTTAACAGATCTTACGTTTAAAAAATCTGTTTTTATTATCCCTCTTTTAAGAAAGTAATCTAAAGATTCTTTTTTATTTGAAATCATTGCATACACTTTTATTTGGAGTATACCCTTAGATTGAAGACTATCAATTAATAAGATATCTTCCTTCTCTAAGCCAGCATCACTAACAGTAGTTAAACCATTAGAAAAAGAAATTTCTTGGGCATTTACTAATGCTTCTATTTTATCCTCTATTGTTTTTTTAGGTATTATTTTTTTTACAAAACTCATCGCAGAATCAATTAAAACACCAGTAATTTTGTTATTATTTATAACTACTTCCCCTCCATCAACCTTAGTGTTTAAAGTAATTCCAGCAAGATCAAGAACTTTCTGATTAACTAACATTGCATGACCATCAACTCTAGTCAATATTACTGGGGTTTCAGGAAATAAAACATCTAACTTTTCTTTAGTTGGAAGAGATTTATTTTCCCAATCATTCTGATCCCACCCTCTACCTATTATAAATTTTTTTTCTTCTTTTTCAGAATATTCTTTGACTTTTGTTAGCACTTCATCTAAACTATTAGTGCCAACCAAATCTATCTCACTTTGCTTTAACCCCAAACTCAAATAATGACAATGAGAATCTATAAAACCTGGGTATACAGGGAGCCCTTTAGCATCTACAACACTTTTTGCAGAGTACTTTTCCATAATTTCATCTCCCCCCACTGCAATAAACTTCCCGTTATTTACAGCAAATGCAGATCGTTTATTTCCGTTATCATCAACAGTATAAACTACCGCATTGTGAACTAAAAGATCTATCTTCTTGTCACAGCTAAAATGAAAAAAAATACAAAAAAATAAAAATAAATATTTTATTTTATTATAAAGTTTTAAACAAATCATGTTTTATGTTTTTTGTAATGTATTTAAATTTTGGATCCAAAAGTAATCAATTTCAATAATCATTAGAAATTAAACTCTAAATTCTTTGTTTTAGTTTATTAAAATAATAATATTAAAGATTAAACTTATATCGAGCTCCAATCAAAAACAAGTTCTTGTGTTCATAAAAATTTCCCCATATACCATTTCTATTATTTAATTCAAATGATCCATTTAAATCAAATTCATCTAACAATTTATAGTTAACATTTAAATTTAGACTATAATAAATTGGTAGGTCTTTAATCTGATACTGAGATGATTTAGGATCTTCATTTAACAAATAAGTCCATTTAGCATTTTTTCTATTCCCTATAAACTTAGAAGTTAAATAAATGTTTATTCTTTTACTTAAATTAATTTGACCCTCAAAATTCATACTTATATCAGGTAGATTAAAAACAGGAGAGTTATCCTTAACATTATAACTTAAATATTTGGCTTGAAATAAAAAATTATTATTATTTCCAAATTTTAATTTAAATTTTAAATTAAAATCAATTAAACTTAAGTCTGTATAATATATTTCATAAGCATTTGAAAGGCTATAAGAATTTTCATCTAAATTTAAACTATAAGGAAGTCTTCTAAACAAACTAAAATTTTCAACATCATCATATCCAATACTAAAATCAAATTCTATATTTGAATAAACAAAAGATTTTAAACCAATTCTAGAATTATAGTTTTTACTAGTAGGTTTTAATTTAAAAACTGGCGCTATAAAAGGATTCTTTTGAGAAAAAAGCGAATATGAATTCATTATTAATTTACCGTCTGATATCAAGTAAGGAACAACTTTTTGATTTTTATTATATTCAAAATATATATTTGGATAATAATTCAATTTAGATCCAAGTAAATTGGGTTTATCAATATAATCAATCTTAGCTCCTATCTTAATTTTAAAATCATTATTAATTTTTATCCATTCTATTTTGGCGCCTGTGTTTAAATACTTTAAATCAATAGGTGTTTTAATAAAAAAATCTTCCTTAAATCTAGAATTTAATCCTTTCAGCTTAATTTGAAATTTCAAATCACTTCTTGAAATAGAAATTTTTAAGTTAGTAGAAAAATCTAATTCCTGTTCTGATGAATTATAATTATCTGATGTATTGCTTACTTTAAATTCCAATGAATTAATAATATTATCATAAAAAACAGTATTATTATGAAGATTAAATCGACTTAAAGAAATCAGGGGATCTATATTTTTTATAAAAAATTCATTAAAACCATCATTATAAATACCATAATAATTATTTCTATTCATATCAAAGGTCAATTTACTGTCAGATCTTATTTCATTTGTCTTTAAAATGTGATTAGCTCCTATCAAAAAAGAATTCTTGTTACTATTTATCTCTGAGTTTAAAACATCTTTTGAATATCCATTTCTATTAACAATAAAACCATAACTTTGATTTCTGTCTATGGGAATTAAACTTAACATTCTAATCAAAAATTGACCTTTATTTCCAAGACCAGAATAAAAGCTTGTGTTAAACAAACTCTGATTTTTTTGACGTATCAATTTTAAGGGCTTAGCCTTATTTGGTTCAAATGTTGAAAATATTTGATTTTCAAGAATATTATAATTTAACTTATTATTTTTTATATATATAGAATCATTAACATTTGGAAATGAAGATATTAAAAAAGCATCTGACAAACTTGGTGTATATGATTTTATTACCGTTATCTGTTGCGTTTTAAGTGTGTCTTTCTGAGATTGAGCAAAAAGGGCATTATTAACAAATAATATTAAAACTGAAATAATAAAAAATCTATTCATCCTTTTCATTATTTAAATTACTACCATCTTCCAATTTCTTTTTATTAATAGTTTCAAGAAGCCTTTTAGATTCTGAAATAAGATTAGGATATTTATTAAAGTTTTCAATAATCGATTCTAAAATAAATACCGCTTGAAAATTATCATTTAATGAAATATAATTTTTAGACAATAAAAGAAGAGATTTAGCAGTCCATAAGTTAAAATTATTAGATAATTTAGAAATATTAGTTATTGTGTTTATAGACGATCTGAACTTTTTATCGTTATAATTTTTATAAGCCTTGTAGTATAAAGCTTCAGATGCTTTTTCAAAATCCGGAATCTCTTCAAGTTTTTTATATTCTATTAAAGAATTAAGACTGTCATTAACTCTCATTAATGACCTAGCCTTAATTAAAATCGCATCCCATTTTAACTTATTGTCTATATTTTCAATTTCAAGAACTTTAGAAGAATATTCTATAGATTTAAAATCATCCTTTTTATCAAAATAAGCTTGCATCAAGTTCAATAAAGCAAACCTTATATTTTCTTCAAACTCAGCAATCTCATATAAATTTTCTAAATATGAAATACTATATTCCAAATCCTTGTTTTTTTTGTAAATCTCTATAATCCTTACAAGTGCTTTTTCAGTGTATTCATTTGTCGGTTTTGAAATAATTGCTTCATAAAATTTCTGTGATTCATCAAATAAATTTTCGTTATAATATATTTCAGCTATGTAATAAGAGCAAACTAGACTATTTAAACCATCAGGATATTTATTAAGATGTATTTTTAGTAATTTTAATGCCTGCTTATAATTTTTATCTAAAAATTGTTTTTCAGCTGATTTAAATGAATTTTTCTCAATTTCAGAATTGGAAAAAATATTTAAGTTTTCCTTTTTAACCCATCTTGAAAATTCAGTAAATGAACCTTCATCAATAGATATTTCTTTTAATACATTAAGTGCTTCTTGAATTAAATTTGAAGATTTATTTTGTTTAACAAACTGTTCTAAAACTAACCTTGACTTTTTATAAAAACCTTGATTATATAAAATCAAACCTTTATTAAGTTTAGATTTTAAAAAATATGGGCTTTTATTAAAATCTTTTAATATAATATCGTAATAACTGATAGATTCCTCAAACCTGTTCTCAAATGACAAGGTCATTGCAAGTTCAAACAAAGCATCATCTGTATAAGAAGATTTATAAAATTCATTTATCAATAATTTTAAAGTCATTATTTTTTTTTCATTTCTATCAACAAAACCATAAGAAATTGCCTTTTGATAAATTGAGTAAGGCGTTTTATTTGAATTAGAATTTATTATCTTATTATACCCCTCCATGGCTGACCAATAATTTTTCAAAGCAAATTGACAATCCGCAATCCTTAAAGCTGAATCAGAAAAAAATTTTTTTTCTAGCGATGTGTTTGTATCTAAGAATTTTTCAAAAAACTTTAAAGCATAAGCATACTCTTTTAATTTGAAATATGTATAACCTATATCGTAATTTATTCTTTTATACTCTTCCAAATCTTTGCTTGACTTTTTTTTAATAAAATATTTGTATTGATCCAAAGCGTCATCAAATTTTTTAAGGGCAAAAAATGATCTTCCAAGCCAATATTTAGATTTAAGCTTATATAATTCATCATTTCCGGTTTTTACAGATTGTTCGAAATATTCCTTTGCTTTATCATATTGTCTTAATTTGAAGAGCTCTACTGCTTTTAAAAACCTTATTTGTTGAATTAAATCTTTGTTTGAAAAAGACTTATTATCTTTTAATATAATCAGTGCAGAATCATAATCTTTTTGTTTAGTATATGAATCTATTAATAAATTGTAGATAGTTTCATAATTTTTGTTTTTAGGATATTTTTTTAAAAAAGTATATAAAACATTTGAGACTTTCTCAAAAGGATTTCCAATTTCATAACTTAATTTTGAATAATTCAAAAAAGAATCTTCTGCTATAGATTTATCAAAAGTCATTGAAGATGCTTTTCTAAAAGCAGAAAGTGCAGCTGATTTTTGATTATTTCTTAAATACGAGTCTCCAAGATAATAATATGCATTTTGAGCTAAATCATTTTTAATATGAATTATCTTATTGAACTGATTAATAGCCTTTTCATAATCACTCGTTTTATAATATGTATAACCCATCTGATAATAATCAACATTACTCCATTTGCCTTTTTTTCCTTGATATTTCTCAAGATATTTCAATGCACTTTTGTGTTTATTTAAATTAAAATAACTTTCACCAATAATTTTTGAAATTTCAGAAATCAAAGAAGAGTCTTTAATAGATTTTAACTCTTGAATTCCTAATTGAATTGCTTTTTCAAATCTTCCAAGTCTAAAATTCATATCAACTTGGAAATATGCTAAGTTTTTCTTTTGATCATTTTTTGAAACATATTTAAATGACTCTACTGCAGAATCATAATCTTCCAATTGATATGAAATATGTCCTAAATAATAATAAGCATCAGATTCATATTTTTTAACATCTTTAATGTTTTCAAAATATGATTTTGCTCTTTTATATTTTTTAGCAGAGAAAAGCGTGTAGCCTTTATTAAAGCTATATCGGTTGAATTCATTTTTAGGAACCTGATTGTCTTTTATTTTTGAGAACCATTTTAAAGCATACCTGTATTTTTCGTTGTCAAAATAATAATTAGCTAAATCAAGATTAATTGATTTTTCCAAGTTATTATGAGGATAATTTAGACTGAAATTTGACATTAATTTTTCCGAACCAGTTTCATTAAGTCTAAGAGAATTTTTAATAACATTTAAATCAAAAAACTCATTCATATGACTTTCTTTAAAAACATTATGAGAAAATAAAGTCGTTTGAAGTGAAAATGAATAATAACCAAGAGAGAATAACCTTTTTGATTCTTCTGTTAAATGCTCATATTGATTTTCTTGAGAAAATGATAATTCAAATAAAAAAATCAATGTTAAAAATAAAGCAGAAAAAAATCTCTTTTTCATCTAGTAAAATTAATAGATTACCCTTATTTAAAAGAACGAATTCTAATTTCAAAAAGTATAACTTATTAACAAAAGTTATACATATAATTGTAAAATTCTATTTTTACTGGAAAGTGCAATAAAGTGTCTGAACCAATATTATATTTAGATAAGGTTTCAATTAAAAATAATGATAAAATCATTTTTTCAAATATTGATTTGAAAGTAATGCCTGGTGACTTCATCTTTTTAATTGGAAAAACTGGTGCTGGAAAAAGTAGTCTAATAAAAGTGATCCATGCTGACCATAATATAAATGAAGGTCTTGGTAGTGTAGTTGGGTTTTCATTAAATAAAATTAAAGAAAAAGAAATTCCGTTACTAAGAAGAAAAATAGGTATCGTTTTCCAAGATTTTAAACTTTTAGATGACAGAAATATCTTTGATAACTTAGCTTTTGTTTTAAAGGCTACTGGGTGGAAAGACAAAGAAATTATTTCTTCAAGAATTAATGAAGTTTTAAAGCTGGTAAATGTAGTTGAAAGTCCAAAAAAATATCCTTTTGAACTATCAGGGGGAGAACAACAAAGATTAGCCATAGCTAGAGCTCTTTTAAATAAACCTAAATTAATTATAGCTGATGAACCTACAGGTAACCTAGACCCAGAAACAAGTAATGAAATAATGCAATTATTTAAACAATTAAACTCAGAAGGAATATCAATAATCATGGCTACTCATGATTATAATATGATAATGAAATTTCCTGGTAAAATTTTTAAATGTGAAGACAAAAAACTAATTGAAGTCATAGCGAAAAAACAACAATCTAACTAAACTAAAGACTTTTATCTATTTTAAAACTAAGTTATTTTCCTATAATATAATTGTAATTTTATAAAAAAATTAAATGATTTTTGACTCCCTTAAAAAGATTAAAAATAAAGATTCAAATCAATTTTTATTAATTGCTGGGCCCTGTGTTATTGAAAATGAAAAAACAGCCTTTTCTATTACTGAAAAACTTGTTAAAATAAGTGACAAATTAAAAATTCCTTATGTTTTTAAAGGAAGTTTTAAAAAAGCTAATAGAAGTAAAATTGACAGCTTCACAGGTATTGGAGATGAAAAAGCATTAAAAATTATAAACAAAATCGGAAATGAATTAAAAGTACCTACTTTAACTGATATTCATGAAACTAAAGATGCAGATCTAGCTGCATCTTATGTTGACATTATTCAAATTCCTGCATTTCTTGTAAGACAAACAGATTTGTTAATTGCTGCTGCTAAAACAGGAAAAACTATAAATTTAAAAAAAGGACAATTTATGAGTCCAAATAGTATGAATTTTGCTGTTCAAAAAATAAAAGAAAGTGGTAATTCTAATTGTTGGATTACAGAAAGAGGAACTCAATTCGGATATCAAGACTTAATAGTTGATTTCAGAGGTATTGATGAAATGAAAAAAATTGCACCTACAATTCTTGATGTAACACATTCTCTTCAAAAACCTAATCAAAAAGATGGTATTACTGGAGGAGATCCTATGAAAATTGAAACTTTAGCTAAAGCAGGTATTTCTGTTGGAGTTGATGGTTTATTTATTGAGACTCACCATGATCCTAAAAATGCAAAAAGCGATGGTTTAAATATGTTAGATATTAATTTAATAGAAGATCTTCTTCAAAAATTAACTAAGATTCGTTCTACAATAAATTCTTTCAACTAAAATTGAATTTAATTTTAGTATTTGTAATTTTGCACTATTAAAGTTCATTGAATTATTGGGGTCGACTGGATTTGACAGCAAGAATTATAATTTTATAAGCAAGTCGAGAGTTGAAACATATCTCGTTAATCTTATGCTTCAAATTTTAAATGGCGAAAATAAATACGCTCTAGCTGCATAATTGACCGAATAATAGTAGGTCTTTGCTTTTCTTGGCTAGGCTAAGAAGCTGGATGTCTCATAATAGCCCTTGTTGACGGCGATTATTTTAGAGGCACCATAAATGTCAACATAGAAATACAATTGTATCGGTTGTGTTTTTTAATTTAGATACTAAGGAAGTTATGGGTAGTTTTCGATCAGTAACTTCTCTAAAATTAATCGTTAACTAAACTTGTAGAAAGTATTTTTGTAACTTGTTTGGACGAGGGTTCGAATCCCTCCGACTCCACAAATAAACTTGTAAGACTCTTAAATTTTTAAATTGTTTTTTAATTTTTTATTTTAATTAAATTTGGGTGTGGAAATTATAATAGGGGTTTTAAGTTTTTTAGTACTGGGTCTTCTTTATCTAGTTTATAATTTAAGGAATAATACAAACACTTCTTCAGTTAACGAACTGATGAAGTTTTCCGACTCTTTGACATCTCAAATTCAAGACATCAGGAAAGAAATAGATTCAAATTCGAAGGACAGTAGAACAGAGATGGAGTCAAGATTAAAGGAAATAAATAAGCAAATGAATGATTTTCATAAAATCTCAGCCAACAATATGACAGAGCAATTTAAAGAATCAAATAAAGTAATAAAAGATGTTACGGGAGAGCTTGAAAAGTTAGCTGGGACAAATAAACAGGTTCTTGGTTTTGCAAATCAAATGAAAACGTTAGAAAAGATTCTTGCCAATCCAAAGCAAAGAGGGATTGTAGGAGAAACTCAATTAGAACATCTTATAGGGAATGTTCTCCCGCCAGAGCTTTATCAAATGCAATATTCATTTAAAAATAATGAAACCGTGGATGCTGTTTTAAAAGCAGGAGAATATATTATTCCTGTAGATGCTAAATTCCCTTTGGCTAATTATAATAAAATGATTGAATGTACTGATAAAGATGAATTAGCAGATTTAGAAAAGAAATTTAAAATGGATATTAGAAATAGGATCGACGAGACGGCTAAATACATAAAGCCCAATGAAGGGACAATTGATTATGCCTATATGTTTATACCTGCACAAGCCTTGTTTCAAGACATCTTGAGTTATAAGGTTGGAAATGTAAACATTAATCAGATTGATTTAAATGAATATGCCTTTCGAAAAAAAGTTGTAATTACGTCTCCACATACTTTTTGGGCGCATCTTCAGCTTATTGTCAAAGGATATAGAAATCTACAGATGGAAAGTGGGATTAAGGATATAATCAAATGGGTTCAACAATTGTCATCTCATCTAAATGCATACCAAGAGTATCATCAAAAGTTGGGCAAGTCATTAGGAGCTACACAAAATCATTATAATAGTAGCTCACAGGAATTTAAAAAAATCGACAAAGATATAACCAAAATAACATCTGGTGAGTCTCAACTAAAATTGGAAGCTGAAACTACTGAAACCATAGAAAAATCTGAAGCATAGTGATATAAAAATTATGAAAGAAAATAAGATTATAATATTGATTTTACTTGTAATTATTTCATGTAAAAATCAAGAAAAAAAATAAAAAATATATA
>CAYUZY010000045.1:0-14898 GCA_964448645.1 uncultured Flavobacteriaceae bacterium | reverse complement strand
TTTCTAGCTTTTCAACAAAATAATTATATTGTCTCTTAACAAACTTTTCATCTAATAATTTAATTTCTCCACTATTAACTTTATGCTGAAGAACTGTATTTGTCTCTAATGTCAAAGAGTAACATGATAAATGTGGTGGTTTATATTTCAATGCCATTTTTAAATTATTTTTCCATTTTTTCATTGAACTATATGGAATTCCGTATATAAGATCAATAGAAAAATTATCATATAAATTTGAAATATAATCTAATGCTTTAATTGATTGTGTTAAACTATGATTTCTATTTAGAAGTTTCATGTCAAACTGATCAAAAGATTGAACTCCAAGACTAATTCTATTAACTCCAATACCTTTAATTTCAGTAAGATAATCTCTTGAAAAATCATCTGGATTTAATTCCAAAGTAATCTCTAAATCCTTTTTAACATTATATTTTTTAAAAATTTTATTTAGAATTTTTTCAATAAAATTAGACTCTATTATTGATGGGGACCCTCCACCAAAATATATACTTTCTATTGGTGATTTCATTTCACTAGACCTTAATTCAATCTCTTTTAATATCCCCTCTAAAACAACTGATTGATTTTTGAGATTAGTAGAAAAATGAAAATTACAATAGTGACAGGCTTTTTTGCAAAATGGATAGTGTATATAAATATTAGCCATTATGCCAAAAAAATTAAGACTTTACTCTCTTTGGATTCTTGCTTATAAATGAACTCCAATTATTATACCCTTTCTCTTTAACTTCAATTCCCTTATTATAAAAATGGCAAACTGCAGCTGCAAGCCCATCAGTAGCATCTAAATTTTTTGGTAATTCTGAAATTTTAAGTAAACTTTGTAACATCTTAGCTACTTGTTCTTTACTAGCATTTCCATTTCCTGTAATAGCCATTTTTATTTTTTTAGGAGAATATTCAGTAATAGGTATTTCTCTTGAAAGACCTGCTGCCATAGCAACACCTTGAGCTCTTCCTAACTTAAGCATTGATTGTACATTTTTACCAAAAAAAGGGGCTTCTATTGCAATTTCATCAGGATGATATTCATCTATTATCTCAACCGTCCTTTTAAAAATTTGATCCAATTTAAGATAATGGTTTTCATACTTTTTAAGATGCAACTCATGAAATTGTATTAATTGCATCTTATTTTTTTCAATTTCTATTAATCCAAATCCCATTATAGTAGTTCCTGGATCAATACCCAAAATAATTTTTCCACTGGGCATTACAAAGATTCTTGAGATAAAATTCTTATTGGAAGTTCAAATTTTGTATTTACATACTCCTCTACATTAACTTTTACTGCAGGTAAAGCTTGAGGAATATTATAAACTGCATTCTCTATTATTTCATCTATTCCTTCAATTGTATTTTTCACAAAATCAGATGCATCAATACTTAATAAAGAAAAGAAACCTTCTTTGTCTAAATTAATTACTATATTAATTTCTTCATCAATCTCACCATTTACCTCAATAATTTCTTCAGAAATATATTTTAAAATTGATTCGGAGACTATGGATTCAAAACAATTAAAACTTTCCTTTTTATCTAAATCTTCACATTCATTAAAACTAGGTTTCTCATCATTTATACTCCAAGATGATGCGGATTTAATTTCACTTGATGGAACTTTATTTGATTTAAAAAGATTACAACTAGTTATAATAAAAAAAGGTATAAAAAATAGATGTTTAAAAAATCTTATATAATTCATCATTATCAAAAATGATTAATATTTTTTAATAAAATTACGATATTTTTATGCAAAAGTAATTTTTAAATAACCAGTCTAAAAAATCTATTATAAAATAATTTGGAAATTATAGTAATAATTGTCAGCTTAATTTTTATTCTACTTGGTATAATTGGAAGCTTTTTACCTATTCTACCAGGTCCAATTTTAAGTTGGATTGGATTTTTAATTTTGTATTTATTTGGCGATTTTTCAATAACACTTAAATTTTTAGTAATTACTTTTTTAATTGCAATTACAGTTTTTCTTACAGATAATATAATTTCAATAATTGGAGTAAAAAAGAGTGGCGGAGGAAAAGGAAGTATTATAGGCAGTATTATTGGATTAATTTTAGGTCTTTTATTTTTACCCATAGGAATAATTTTAGGACCATTAATCGGGGCTTTTATTGGAGAATATATATCTCAAAATAACTTTAAAAAATCATTAAAAGTTTCTTTAGGAGCGTTTTTTGGATTTTTAAGTGGTGTTTTTATAAAATTCCTAATGAGTCTGATATTTTTAGGATATTATTTAAAATACGTTTGGATTAATTTTTTTTAAATATTAATTAAAACTTTTTACATATTTTATTTCGTATTTTCGTGTTTATTATGAAACTTCTTCTAATAACATTTTTTATAATTCTTTTATCCTTTGCAGGAATTGCAATTAAACTTTTACTAAAAAAAAATGGCGAATTTTCTGGAACTTGCGCAAGCCAGAGTCCTTTTCTTAATAAAGAAAATGAAATTTGTGGAATTTGTGGAAAATTACCTTCTGAAAAAGACTGCAAACAATCAGAGGTTTTAAAAAATTAATTATTATAATGGATTCTTTTGATTATAAAAATGTAATTGAAAAAGCCAAGAAAAATGATCAAAAAGCTTTTAATCAATTATTTGATGTTTTTTGGGATCCCTTATTTAATTTCTTATTAAAAAGAACTAATAATAAAAATAAAGCTGAAGAAATCGCCATAGAATCATTTGCTAAAGCATTTGATCATTTAGATTTATACAATTTTAAATACGATTTTAAAAACTGGTTATTTTCAATTGCAAAAAATCACCATATAGATCAATTCAGAAAAAAAAATATTTTAGATAAACTGACTTCAAATATTGATGATCCTATTTATTCAAATATAGTTAGTTTAAATAATAATCCTGAAGATGAGTTAATTAATTCTGAAAATATAGAAAATATCCTTTCTCATATAAAAAAATTAAAACAAGATTATCGAATTCTAATTAAAATGAGATATTTTGAAGGAATGACCTATAAAGAAATTGAAAAAAAAGTTAATACTCCTTTAAATACTATCAAAGTGAAATTATTTAGAGCAAAAAAAATATTAATTCAATCCATTGAAAAAAATAAATAATATTTTAAAAAAACTTGGTCCAGGGTTACTTTTTGCAGGGGCGGCAATTGGTGTCTCCCATCTAGTTCAATCTACCCGTGCTGGTGCAGATTTTGGATGGGGTCTAATATGGGCTTTACTTATCATAAACTTTTTTAAGTATCCATTTTTTCAATATGGACCAAGATATGCAATATCAACAGGCAAAACACTTTTAGATGGCTATTATAGATTAGGAAAAGGATATTTATGGTTTTATTTTATCCTAAATTTTGCCACAATGTTTACTATTCAAACTGCAGTAACAATTGTCACAGCTGGACTAGCTTCAGAATTATTTGGCTTAACTGACAACATGGTTATATGGAGTATTCTAATTACTGTTTTCTGTAGTTTAATTTTAATATTTGGGAAATATAAAACTCTTGATAAAGTAATTAAAATTATAATAATTGTTCTAGCTATTAGTAGTGTTCTTGCCTTTTCAATAGCTTTAGTAAAAAATGATTCTTCTATTTCTATAAAACAAATTTTTCCTAGTGGAGGAGGTCTTCTATTTTTAATTGCTTTTATGGGATGGATGCCTGCACCATTAGATATATCTATTTGGCACTCAATTTGGACTTTAGAAAAAAATAAAATTCAAAAGAAAAAAATTAAAATAGCTGATAGTATGTTTGACTTTAATGTTGGATATATTACAACCGTAATCCTAGGCTTGTGTTTTATTGGGTTAGGAGCTCTGGTAATGAATGGTTCTGGAGAATCCTTTTCTAATCAAGGCGGTGTTTTTGCAAAACAGTTAATTAAACTTTATACCTCAAATCTTGGTGAAGGTGCCTATTTGATTATAGCCATTGCTGCATTTACAACCATGTTTAGTACTACAATTACTACTCTAGATGCTTCACCAAGAGCAATGTCTAGAACTATTCAATTACTTTTCAACAAAGAAAAAGACTATTATATTACTTGGATAATTATACTTGCTGTAGGAACCAGCTTAATTTTTATTTTTCTTCTATCAGAAATGGGTAAATTAGTTCAAATCGCTACTGTTCTTTCTTTTATTACGACTCCTATATATGCATTTCTTAATTATAAGCTAGTAAATAGTGACCAAGTTCCAAAAGATCTTGAACCAGATAAAAAATTAAAACTCCTGAGTAATCTAGGTTTGATATTTTTGACTGGATTCACTTTATTTTATCTTTTGAGTCTTGCTTCTTAGTTTGTATCTTTGAAAAAAATGTAAATGGAAGTCCTAACTAAAGAATCTAAACATAAAAAAAAGCCAAATTGGATTCGTGTAAAACTTCCTGTAGGCAAAAAATACAAATCATTAAGAGGGCTGGTTGATAAGTATAAATTAAACACTATTTGCACCTCTGGAAGTTGCCCAAATATGGGTGAATGCTGGGCTGAAGGAACAGCAACTTTTATGATTCTTGGAAATATTTGTACTCGTTCATGTGGTTTTTGTGGAGTAAAAACTGGAAGACCTAATGCCGTTGATTGGGAAGAACCAGAAAAAGTAGCCATGTCAATTAAAATTATGAAAATTAAGCATGCTGTTATAACTTCAGTAGATAGAGATGACATAAGAGATATGGGATCTATAATTTGGGCTGAAACAGTTAATGCAATTAGAAGAATTAATCCAAATACAACCTTAGAAACTCTAATTCCTGACTTTCAGGGAAATACAAGAAATATTGACAGATTAATTAAGGTTAATCCTGAGGTTATTTCTCATAATTTAGAAACTGTAAAAAGACTTACTCGAGAAGTGAGAATTCAAGCTAAATATGAAAGAAGTTTAGATGTTTTAAAATACTTAAAAAGTAAAAAGGTTAACAGAACAAAATCAGGTATTATGGTAGGTCTTGGCGAAAAAGAACATGAAGTAATAGAAACAATTAATGATTTGAAAAAAGCTAAAGTAGATGTTTTAACTATAGGTCAATATTTACAACCTTCAAAAAAACACCTTTCTGTAAAAAGTTTCATAACTCCTGAAATGTTCAAAAAATATGAAAAGTACGCTCTAAATCTTGGGTTTCTTCATGTTGAAAGTGGGCCATTAGTTAGATCTTCCTATAAAGCTCACAAACACATACTTTAATTTAATAATTTTTTTAAGTGGTTATCAAAACTATTTTTTTCTTCATTTGAAAAAAATGACATTTTAATGGGTAAAAAATAAAGAGAAAATTCTTTAACTAAAGGATTTAACCTCCAATAATCTTTTTCGGTTGTTAAAACAATTTTATTATTTGTCTTAGAATTAATATGTTTTATATCTGAGGTAGTATAATTATAATGATCAGAATATTTAATATGAGTAAATTTTAGATTTTTAGAATTTAAATAATCTACTAAATATGAAGAATCCGCAATACCTGTTACTAAAATAAATTCAGAACTTTGAAGTGATAAAAGATCAATTTTTTTATTTCCAGAGTATATATTTAATGAGTAAGAGATTTTAGTAAAAAATATTTTTTGATAAGGTTGTAATTTTATTCCTTTTAAAAAATTATCTCGATCACTTTCTTTTAATTCTTTTGGACATTTTGTAACTAATATTATATCTGCTCTCTTATGGCCAGTTCTTGCTTCTCTTAAATTTCCAATTGGTAAAATATAATCTTTAAAAAAGGGCAAAGAAAAAGTAGTTGTTAAAATTCTCAAATGAGTATTTATTGATCTATGCTGTAAAACATCATCAAATAAAATTAATTGAGTTTTGGGACGCTCTTTTAAAATCTTATTAACCCCTTCAGTCCTATTTTCAGAAACAGCAACAGTAATTTCAGGGAATCTTTTATAAAACTGATAAGGCTCATCTCCAATTAATTGAGCAGAAGAATTCCAATTGGCAATAAAAAATCCTTTTGATTTTCTTTTATAACCTCTACTTAATATGGCTGTATTATATTTAGATTTAAATAAATCAACTAAATAAATAATTAAAACTGACTTTCCCGTTCCACCCATAGAGAGGTTTCCCACTCCAATATTTGGAATCTTATAATACTTAGATTTTAATATTTTGAAATCAAAAAGAAGATTTCGAAAAGAGCCAAAAAAATAATAAATTATTCCAAAAGGAAAAAGTAAGAATCTAACTATTTTCATGGCGATTAAGATAAATATTATATTTGTATTCTATACAAAAAAAAATGTTTGTTAGTGATATTATAGAAATTATAGAACAATGGGCTCCCATAGAATATTCAGAAGATTTTGATAATGTAGGCCTTTTAACGGGAGATCCTAAATCAAATTGCACGGGTGTTCTTATAACATTAGATACCATTGAATCAATTGTTGATGAAGCCATTAAAAAAAAATGTAATCTTATCGTTAGCTTTCACCCAATAATTTTTTCAAGTTTAAAAAAAATTTCAAAATCTGACTATGTTCAGAAAACTATTTACAAAGCTATACAAAATAATATTTCTATCTATGCTATTCACACAAGTCTTGATAATCATAAATATGGAGTAAATCATAAAATAGCAGAAAAATTAAATTTAATTAATACTGAAATTTTAATTCCAAAAAATGATACTTTAAAAAAACTCATTGTTAATGTTCCTGAATCTAATGAAAATGAATTATTAAAAGCCCTTCATAATGCTGGTGCTGGGCTTTTAGGTAATTATGAAAATTGTAGTTTTTCTATTCAGGGACAAGGTACTTTTAAAGGGAATGAGTTAAGTAAACCAAATATTGGAGATCCTCAGGAAAAAACAACTGTAAATGAAAAACAAATTCAATTAGTTTATCAGAAGCATCTGGAATCTAAAATTTTAAAAACTCTTTTTAAAAATCATCCATATGAAAGCATAGCATATGATATTTTAAGTTTAAATAATTTAAATCCTGATATAGGAATGGGGGTTTTAGGTTCACTAAAAAAACCTATTAATGAGAATGAGTTTATCTCGCTTTTGAAAAAAACTTTTAAAACTCCTTTAATTAGACACAGTAAACTTTTAGGTAAACCGATAAAAAAAGTTGCCTTATTAGGTGGCTCAGGAAGTTTTGCTATTAATTCTGCGATTAAAAAACAAGCCGATGTTTTTCTGACCTCTGATCTTAAATATCATAACTTCTTTATGGCTGAAAACAAAATTGTTTTAATGGATATTGGTCACTATGAAAGTGAACAATTCACTAAAAATTTAATATTTGATTTTCTTAAAGAAAAATTAAGTAGTTTTGCAGTCGTTTTGTCAACTATAAATACTAACCCTGTTAACTATTCTTAAAAATGGCCAAAAAAAAAGAGATAACAATAGAAGAAAAGCTTAGAGCACTTTATGATCTTCAATTAATAGATTCTAGAATTGATGAAATAAGAAATATTAGAGGGGAACTTCCTTTAGAAGTTGAAGATCTAGAAAATGAAATTGCTGGTTTAAATACTAGAATGGAAAAGTTTAATGAAACCATCAAAGAAAGTGAAACAGGTATTTCTGATCAAAACAATTTGATTGAACAAGCTAAAGAACTTAGAAAAAAATACGAAGAGAAATTAAAAAATGTTAGAAATAATAGGGAATATAATTCAATCGTAAAAGAGCAAGAGTATCAAGATTTAGAAATTGAACTAGCTGGAAAAAAAATAAATCAATTTAAAGAGCAAATTGAACAGAAAAATGAATCTATTAAAGAACTAAATGAAAAGATAAAAGAAAGAAGTGATCATTTAAAAGCTAAGAAAAAAGAACTTAATTCTATAATGAAAGAAACAGAAAAAGAAGAGAATGTGCTTGTTAAAAAATCTACTGAATTTGAAAAGCTTATAGAAGAACATTTAATTCAGGCCTATAAAAGAATTAGAGGTAGTGTAAAAAATGGTCTGGCCATAGTTCCTGTCCAAAGAGGAGCTGCAGGGGGATCTTTTTTTTCTATCCCTCCTCAAGTTCAATTAGAAATTGCTTCAAGAAATAAGATAATTATCGATGAGCATAGTGGAAGAATTTTAGTTGATCCAGAACTCGCTGCTGAAGAAGAAAATAAGATTAAAAAATTAATTTAATTTTTCTAATCCCAAAAATCATATACTAAAATATCCTCGGTATGAGGACGAAATATCGCCGAAAATTCTTTGTGAATAGGATGAGGTAAGTATATGCTATCCATTTCATAAGAATTTTTAAATTTCATAGAAATAACATGAGTAAACCCTTTATCCATTCCTCTTAAAGATATATTTTCTCCAAAATAAAAGTCTTTTACCTCTTCTATTTCTTGAAGTTTATAAGAAGCATTTTGGATCATTTTTAAAGTATTGATAGAAATACTATCATTAAATTTAAGAAGCACAATGTGATTTAGTGTATATCTTAATGAATTTGAATCCTTAGTAAAATCCTCTTTTTCATAAAAATAATAACCTACTAAAACAGTAGCAACATAAAAAGTGAAAAGCATAAAGAAAGAAACCTTGTCTGTATTTCTAAATACCATAAAATTTAATTTTTATAAAAATAATATAATTATTATTGTATTATATTAATTAAATTTTAATTTTTAAAATTAAAGGGTGTCAAATTATACTATAGAACTGTTAACTCAAGAATGGATTAGAAATACACTAATCACTTTTTTATTAATTCCTGGTGTTATTCTTATTGGAAAATATAATAATTCCAACAGAAACATTTTTCTGTTAAAATGTATTAGTATTATTTTATTAATTGTCACTATAAGTGGTCATATACTTGATGTAAATAATAAAAATTGGACAGTTACTGAACATCTTCCTCTTCACCTTTGCGCCATGAATCAATTAATTTGTTGTTTTATTCTATTTGTTCCCAAAAAACAATTTTTGTTTGAATTTCTTTTTTATGGTGGAGTAATTGGAGGTATTCAAGCTATTTTAACTCCTCAAATTAACTATTATGATGGGAGTTATTTCATGTACTTTAAATATTATTTCACGCACACCCTTATAATATTAATCCCTTTATTCCTTTATTTCAATGTAGGTTTTAAGCTAACAAAAAACTCCTGGTTAAGAATTTTTTTAGCGGTAAATATTTTAATGATTATAATTATGCCTCTTGACTTTTTAATTGATGCTAATTATATGTATTTAGCTGAGCCTCCTGAAATTGATAATCCACTAGTTATTGGGAAGTGGCCTTATTATTTAATAAACCTTGAGTTCATTGTGGTTACCCTATTTTTCCTCACCTATCTTTTGTTTAAAAGTAAATTAAAACCTCTTAAGGTTTAAAGTATTAATGCAGTGTTTTTAAAGTGTTATTTGAGTAAAATATTTCTTTTTATTTTCTCTATTTTAGTACGTTTTTAAAAAAGTATAAAAAATTGATTTCTAGAGTCATAAAATATTCATTAATATTTATATTTTTTTTAGTAAATAATCTAGTTTATTCTCAAAGCTGGTGTCCCCCTTCTGTAGATGAGAGTAATCGTGCATTATCATTTGACGGAATTAATGATTTTGTCGATTTACCATATATTTTAGATCTAAACGATGACTTTACAATTAGCTTTTGGTTTAAGAAAAGTACTTGGGGTAGTGGTGTTAGAGATATTATTTTATGTCAAAAGAGCGGTTCTAGTACAGGCAGAACAGTTATAGGTCAAGATGCTAGTAATAGTATTAATCGACGCTTTGTAACTTATATGGGAGGTAGTAATCAGTATATGCAACAGGGTACAGAAAAAGATAAATGGACTCACATTGCTTTAGTTCATGATACTAGTGGTGGATCAACTTATACAAATGGAGAATTACAATGGTATTATAATGGGATCGAAGTTGGTCCTCCTGTAAATGTAGGTGGTGCTACTAGTAATAATGCAGCATTTGTACTAGGAAAAAATAGACAGAGTACTAATTTTTATCAAGGGTTGATTGACGAATTTAGAATTTGGGATACCAAAAGAACTTTTGCTCAAATACAAAGTGATCTTCATGGAAATGCTGATCCTTTAGATCCATCTTTATTAGTTCATTATAATATGGAAACTGTTACCTCAACTGTATTAGTTAATAACTCATCATATGGAGCTACTTATAATGGAACGCTTAGAAACGGAACTGTAGGTACAGCAGTTACTCCAAACAATTTAAAATTAACAACATTCGCCTATGGAAAAGACTCCTATAATAAGGCTGAAGCAAATCCTCTACCTACTATTTTTGGGAGCTCTTCAGGGTCTTTTAGTTCTAGTTGTTGTGGTCTATCTTTAAATACCTCAACTGGAGAAATAGACCTATCAGCTGCTAGTGCTGGTTCATATAACATAACTTATAGTGATCCCTCTTCATGTTCTAGTGCTTCTAATAGAACAATCTCAATTACTGCCTCTGACACTCAAATTTTATCTTATTCTTGTGATTCATATAGTACTAGTTCAGGTAACCATTTACCTGATTTAACACCTGGTGGTAGTGGATTTTATTATAGTGATAATCCAGGTCTTTTTTTAGATAAAGATACTGGTGAAATTGATACAAGTAAATCACATACTGGCACTTACCAAGTTTATTATTCTTCTGGTGCTAATTCAATTGGTAGTTGGTCTCAAATAGGAAGCAATATAACAGATGTAATTGGTTCAAGTGGAGTATTACCCAATAACAATCGGTTCGGAAAATCGGTAAGATTAAACGCAGCAGGGAATGTCTTAATTGTTGGTTCTTCAAAGAATAACGATAATTCTGTAGAAAATGGAAGAAATAAAGTTTTTTACAACGACAGCGGTACCTGGGTCCAGGTTGGACATAAAATGCAAGGTGAAGGTTATAATACTGATTCAAATTGGGATTATGATGGCAATACCTTTGTCGATGTTAATGACAAAGGAAATATAATTGCTTATAGCAACCCTAGCAATGATAGTAGTTGTAATGATTGTGGCCGAGTAATTGTTTTAGAATTAAAAAATGGCATATGGACTCAAATGGGAAATGAAATGTATGGAACTAGTGATAGTGCTAATGCTTTTGGTAGATCTATTTCACTTAATGCTGAAGGAAATGTTCTTGCAATTGGAGACCAATATAATGATGGAGGATTTTCAAATGGTGGGGCCATTCATATTTATGAATATAATAATGCTACAAAAACATGGGCTTTAAAAGGAAATAAGATTGAACCAGCTAATGCCAATAATCGTTATTGGGGATGGGCCGTTGACTTAAATGCTAATGGTAATACAGTACTTGTCACTACAAGAGAACGATCTAGTTTTAGAGGATTAATGAGAGTTTTTGAATTTGATGGAGCAAATTGGAATCAAAAAGGAAACGACAAACCAAGTAGCCCTCCTCCTGCAAATAGGTATTTTGGTCAAAGTGGTTCAATTAATGCTGAGGGAAATGTAATTACAGTTGGACATGCAAAAACTCCAAATAATTCGAGAGGAAAAATGGGAGCCTATATCTATGACGAAAGCTCAGATGTATGGATATGGCATATTACAGCTAATGTAACTCAAGAGGGGGCAAACAAGTCATTCTCTAGCTGGAGTCTAGCTATAAATGACTCTGGAAGCACTATAATTGTCGGAGAACCTAATAATGAGACAGAAAATAGAGTAGGAAATATTGACGTATGGAAACTAGTTCAAGATGGTTCAAATAGAACAGCTAAAAAAATTAAAACAATTAATGGATCACAAAATAGAGACAGGTTTGGTTATTCAGTCGACATAAACGCTAAAGGAGATATTATAGCTATAGGAGCGCCTAATTATAACGTTGCTGGTGGCAATCAGGATGAAGGAATGGTTAAGGTTTATAAACTTCAAGTAACAGATAATTATCAAACTCCTTTTAAAATTGAAATTGTAAATCCTGGAGCAGATGACCCTTCATTTACTTATTCAGATTCCTTATATAATCAAAGTGATAGTTCAGTTAGTCCAACAATAACTAATCTTGGGGGAACTTTTACAGTAACTCCAACATATAGTAGTATTCAATATCCTGGTCAATGGGGGCCATCAGGAGATTATTATTTAAGTATTGATTCAACTACTGGAGTTATATCACCATCAGTTTCATTAGCAGGAACTTATAGTATTACTTATACACTAGGTTGTCAAAGTTCAACTATATCAATGACAATAAGGTCTGTTAATGATATTGATTATACTCTAACTTACTCCCCTACCACTGTTTGTATTTCAGATGGAGGGAATTTAAGACCTACAATAATTCCAATAACAACTCATTATGTTGTCCCTAGAATATATTTAGATCCTGGAAACATCAACAGTTATGCTGATGAAGGTAACGCTTTAAATGATACTCCAATTACAAACATAACAACAAATAGTGCCTATAACCATTGGAGTGGAAATTGGCCAGATAATCCAAACCATCACCCCGATTTTCGACTTTTAGCGAACCCTGGTGATGTGGAGCATATCCCTGGATACTCATGGAAGATTAATACTAATCATCAAGGTAATTCAATAAACAATTCTGGTGGTGGTACTTTAAGAAAATTTTTTCCAAGAAATGTTTTTTCAGTATCTGTATGGCTAAATGAGACTGATTGGACCAATGATACTCAAATATTTGATTGGGCTAATGGGGATATGAATAATGGTCAAGTAGAATTTTATTATGAAAGTAGTGTCCCATGGATAAGGATCCACAATAACTTTTATCAAATGGGAGATTTTCTTCCTAACAATAACCAGTGGTATAATTTTGTCATAACAAGACAAAAAGATGGGCCTGATGGATTGGCAATTTTAAAATTTTATGTAAATGGAGAATTAAAACATACTGAAACTGGAACTGACAATAGAACATTGGATGACGAAGGTGATATTCATTTTGGAAGAAATCAAGGTGGTGTAAATAATACAAATACCAGCAGAGCATTTATAGGTCAATTTGGTCCAATTAAAATATTTAGTGATCCTATTTCTCCAAGTCAGGTTGAATATGAATTTGATTCTTTTGCCCCTCGTTATCTAACTGATTCATTTACCTCTACTCCAGCTGGGCTATCTTTAGATAGTACTACCGGAATAATTGATGTAGCAAGTTCTACTGCTGGCACATATTCGGTTACTCTTTCTTGGACAGAGCCTATTGCTTCAACTCTGCAATCAGCTCAAACTTCTATTACTATTGAAATTGGTGATGCCAGCTTTACTTATCCAGGGTCACCAACCTTAAATCAAGGAGACACCCCAATCACGCCTATAATAGCTGAACCTGGAGGAACTTTTACCGTCACACCAACTCATGGTGGTATATATTATGCAAATCAGTGGGGGCCTTCAGGAGCATATTATTTAAGTATTGATCCAACTTCTGGAGTTGTTTCTCCTTCTGTTTCTCTGGCTGGAACTTATAGTATTACTTATACTCTAGCATGTGATAGTACAACTAGATCTATAACTATTAGATCTGTTAATGATATTGATCATACTCTGACTTACTCCCCCACCACTGTATGTCTTTCAGATGGAGGTAATTTAAGACCTGTAATTATTCCAACAACAGCTCATAGTCTTGTCCCTAGAATTTATTTAGATCCTGGAAATATTAATAGTTATGCTGATGTAGGTAGTGCTACTAATTTAGGTGCAATCACAAACCTAACAACAAATAACGCTTATACTCATTGGAATGGAAATAAAATTAATACTCCAACTGATCACCCCGACTTTGAGCTCAGAGTAAATGGAACAGATATAGAGCATATCCCTGGATACTCATGGAAAATTAAAACGAATAACAAAGATAATACTATCACTAATGACGATGGTATTAGTTCATCATTTTCCCCTGTAGATGATTTTTCTGTATCTATCTGGGTTAATGAAGAAAATTGGAATAATGGGCAAATGACCTATATTTTTGATTGGGCAAGTAATAGTTTCACTACTGGTCATATAGAATTTGCTTATTTTGAAAGAGGAAAACCAATTTGTCCTGATCCTACTAGAGCATGTCCTTATTTAAGAATTAAGGACAGAATATGGGTGCTTGGAGATTTTCTTCCCAATAATAACCAGTGGTACAATTTTGTGATTACAAGAAGTCAAAAAGGGCCATTATCTACAAATAACAGTTTCCCATTCACAACACCTCCAGACGAACCAGGAATTATCAAATTCTATGTTGATGGTGAATTACAACATACAGAATATGGAGTGACTGATGATCAGTTACCAAATCAGGGAATTATTTCCTTTGGAAGAAATCAAACTAATAGAGATGTTAGGAATTCTCTTGGCGCTTTTATTGGAGAAATAGGGCCAATTAAAATTTTTGATCAAGTTTTATCTCCCAGTCAGGTTGAATATGAATTTGATTCTTTTGCTCCTCGTTATCTGCCAGATTCATTTACCTCTACTCCTACTGGACTATCTATAGATAGTAATACTGGAATAATTGATGTATCAAGTTCAGTTACTGGTACTTATTCCGTTACTGTTTCGTGGGAAGAAGCTATTGCTGCAACTCCACATTCAGGTCAAACTTCTATTACCATTGAAAGTAATGTTGTAAGTATTACTTATCCAGAAATTTCTTATTGTATAGCAACTATTGGAACGGTTACCCCCACAATAATAGGGGTCACCTCAGGAACTTTTACATCAAGCCCTACAGGGTTGTCTATTGTTTCTTCAACAGGGATTATAACCCCTGAATTATCTTCTGTAGCAACTTATACCATTTTATTTACTAGTGATGGAGAATGCCCAGGGACTTCATCCTTTACTCTTAGTATTACTGATTTTAAAGAAGATGCCA
>CAYUZY010000044.1:0-15007 GCA_964448645.1 uncultured Flavobacteriaceae bacterium | reverse complement strand
TGGACTTCCAATTCCCATGTTTATTATTGGCCTTCCATCTTTTTCCAAAGAAGAAATTTCTTTAAGTTTTTTTGAAAAATAATATTCTTCAATGTTTTTTATTCTATTAGCTCTTTCAATCATTGTATTCCATTTGAATATTCTCCTAATACTTTAAAATGAGAAGCCATTATAGTTAATATTTTTTTGGCTTTCAAATAATCATTAATATCATCAAACACTAAGTCAACAAAAAAAGCATATTTACCTGGCTTTTCGATAACAGGTAAGGACTGAATTTTTGTCAAATTTAATTTGCAATCACTCATTGCATTTAATACAGCTGCTAAACTTCCTCTTTTGTCATCTAAAATAAATTTTAATGAAGCTTTATCTATCTTATCTAAATTTATTTGATTTGATTTTTTTTGAATTATAACAAACCTTGTAATATTATTTTTTATAGTCTGTATAGATTTATTTAAAAAATTTAAATTATAATATTTGGCAGCCTCTAAACTTGCTATAGCAGCTATCCCTTTCAAATTATTTTTATATATTCTTCTTGCTTCATCTGCAGTATCATCTGATTCAACTAATCTAATATGTGGATATTGACTAAAAAAACTTTTGCACTGAAGTAAAGCCATTGGATGAGAATGGACTTCATTTATTTGCTCAATTTTCTGACTATTTAAAGCCATTAAATTATGATCAATCTTAAAATAAACCTCTCCAACAATTATCAATTCATTTTGATCAAGTAAAGCATAATTAGGAATTATTGAACCCGCAATTGAATTCTCAATTGCCATAACACCTTTATCTATTTTTGATTTTATAATTCCCTCTACAAGGTAGTCAAAACTTAAACATTCTCTTAAATGAAAATTTTCTTCAAAATAAGATTTGGAAACAATATGATGATAAGAACCCTCTATCCCTTGAATACCTATATTTAATTTTTTCTTTTTCATTAGTTACAAAAAAAAAGTCCCGAAATTCAGGACTTACATGTAATTTTATAAATAAATTAATACTAAGCCCTATCCACCTTATAGTAGAAATAAAAGTAAAAGCTGAAGTTGTTTAATTTATATGTTTTCATAATTTTTAAAAAAACAAATTTAAGGGAGTAAATTTCAAAAACAAATTTTTATATGACTTTTTTCTTTAAATCATATTATTTTAAATGTATAAATTTATATTGCAATAAATGATTTATGAGCCTTATTATAAAAAACCTTAATAAAAATTTCGAAGAACTTAGAGTCTTAAATAATATTTCTATAGAATTAAAAAAAAGTGAAATAACTGGTCTTTTAGGAATTAATGGAGCTGGAAAATCTACCTTAATGAGAATTTTAGCTGGATACTATGATAATTGGAATGGAGAAATAAGTATAAATGGTATAGATTTAAAAAAAGAATTAAATAAAGCACAAAAAATTACAGGATATCTTCCTGAAAACAATCCATTATATAAAGAAATGTATGTTGAGGAATACTTGGAATTCATTACCAGTTTATATAAGGTTAAATCTGATAATTTTAATGAAATAATTGAACAAACAGGTTTAAGAAATGTTCTTAACAAAAGAATTGAAACTTTATCTAAAGGCTTCAAACAAAGAATAGGAATTGCTTCTTCAATAATTCATAATCCTGAACTTTTATTAATGGATGAACCTACATCAGGTTTGGATCCAATTCAACTTAATGAAATTAGAAATTTAATTAAAAAAATTAGTGAAAATAAAATAATACTATTTTCATCACATATTCTTCAAGAAATAGATTTAGTATGTGACAAGATTATAATAATTGATAAAGGTGAAATAATTTTAAATGAATATAAAAACAAACTTAAAAAACCTCTTGACATTATTTTTAATGAAGTTGTGAATTAAAAAACTCTTATCTATATATTTTTGCCATTTAAAATAACTTTATAATTAATCTTAGCTGTTTTTTCTAACATTTTAGAAACTGAACAATATTTGTCATATGAAAGTTTTGCAGCTCTTAATGCTTTGTCTTTATCAATTTCTCCTTCTAGATAAATTACTATGTCTATTTGATAAAATAAAGAAGGAACCTCTCCAGAATTTCTTAATCCATTTACTTCCATCTTAAGTGATAAAGGATTAATCTTTTGTTTATTTAAAATTGAAATTATATCAATAGAACTGCAACCAGCTACTCCCATAAGTAATAATTCCATTGGACTAGCTCCCTGAACTTTGCCAGAAATTTTAGAACTATTATCTAATAAAACTTTGTGTCCATTTTTATTTTTAACTTCAAACAGATAATCATTATTAATTCTTTCCAAAAAAACTTTCATAATAAATTTATTTTTTATTAAATATAGGCTTTAAAATATTAGACATCTTAACATTTTCAATCAAAAAAGCATCATGTCCATGAATAGATTTTATCTCATTATAAAATATATTTTTTTTACTTTTTTTTAATTTTTTAAAAGTTAATTTATCTTGGTAAGAAAAAAAATATAAGTCACTATCAATAGATATAAGGTGAATTGATGATTTAATTTTTTTAATTATTTGCTCAAATGACATTAATGATCTTGTTATATCAACACTAGAAAGCAAATGATTCATAAAAATATATGCTTCTAATTTGAATCGATTGTTTAATTTTTTACCATGATGAATTAACCAGTTTTCAACATTATACATATTGTTTTCATCATTTTTTGTACGATTAAATCTATTATCAAAAGAATTAGGAGTTCTATAATTTAACATAGCATGAATCCTAGCGTCTTCAAGTGGCTTTGATGAATTATCAAGAATTCTTTTTTGTAAAAAAGTATTAGCTATTATCCAATCTGAAGCCTTCCAATCAGAACCAACTGGTATTAAATGTTTTGAAAGATTTGGATATAATGCTCCCATCTCCCAAACAATAGACCCTCCAATTGAACCGCCAATTATGGCATACAAATTTTTAACACCTAAAATTCTTAAACCTTCAAAAAATATTCTTGCAATATCTCCTGTATGAAAATCATTATAACTTTTAATTATTGAATCTTGAAATCCATTTCCAGGAATATTAAAAGCTAATACAGAATAATAATTTGTGTCAATTGTCATTCCAGGGCCAATAATTTCAGACCACCAGCCATTATTTCCTGAAACATTTGAGTCTCCAGTTAAAGAATGATTAACCAATACAACAGGAGCTGTGTTATAGTCTTTTCCAAAATGTTGATAAAACAGATCTAAAGAAATATATACAGCTCCACTATCGGTTTTAAAATCATTAATAGAAACGCTAAGGATTTCTGACATTATATAGTTTTAAAAGCCTCTTCTAAATCAGCCTTTAAATCTGTTACTGACTCTAATCCAACAGATAAACGAATTAAATCTGGGGTGACCCCAGTGCTTTTTTGTTCTAATTCTGTTAATTGTTGATGTGTAGTACTAGACGGATGAATTATCAATGACTTTGAATCACCAATATTAGCTAATAAAGAAAATAATTTAGTATTATCAGATACTTTTTTTGCTGCCTCATACCCTTTTTCTAATCCAAATGTAACTATCCCACTTGATCCATTAGAAAGGTATTTATCAGCTAATTCTTTATATTTTGATGATTCTAAGCCTGGATAATTTACCCATTTCACCTCTTTCCTTTTTTCAAGCCATTTAGCTAATTCTAATGCATTCTTAGAATGTTGTTCCATTCTTAATTTCAAGGTTTCAATTCCTTGAATAACTTGAAAACTATTGAAAGGGCTTGGAGCACTACCTAAATCTCTTAATCCTTCAATTCGAACTTTTGCAATAAAAGCAATTGTTCCTAGAGCTTCATGATATACTAAACCATGATATCCTGGTGAAGGTTCCGTAAACTCCGGAAATAAACCATTTGACCAATCAAAAGTTCCTGCATCTATAATTACACCTCCAATTGAAGTTCCATTTCCAGTTATAAATTTAGTTAGAGAATGGATTACAATATTTGCTCCATGATTAATAGGATTTAAAAGAGCTGGTGTTGCTATAGTATTATCAACAACAAAAGGAACTTTTGCTTTTATTGCCTTTTGACTTATAGCTTTCAAATCCAAAACATCTAATTTTGGATTTCCTAGAGTTTCAGCAAAAAAGACCCTAGTATTTGATTTTACAGCTTTTTCAAAATTATTTACGTCATCAGGATCAACAAAAGTAGTGGTAATGCCTAATCTTGGTAAAGTAACTTTTAAAAGATTGTATGTTCCCCCATATAGACTGTTTGAAGCAACAATATGATCTCCAGATTTAAGCATTACTAGTAAAGTTGTAGCAACAGCTGATTGACCTGAAGCAGTTGCTACTGCAGCAACTCCTCCTTCAAGTGTAGCTAATCGTTGTTCAAGAATGTCATTTGTTGGATTATTCAATCTTGTATAAATAAATCCCGGTTCAGCTAAAGAAAATAAATTAGCTGCATGATCAGAATCATTAAAAACATAAGAGGATGTCTGATAAATTGGAACTGCTCTGGTTCCAGAAGTGTTTTTTATATCATGTCCAGCATGTAGAGCATTTGTTTCTAGTTTGTAACTCATAGTTGTTTATAATTTAAATGTTTTTTTAATTTTTGAAATAAAATCTAATTTTTCCCAAGTAAAAAGTTCAACTTCTTTTACTATTTTACCTAAGTATTTTGAATCGAATGTTTTATTAATAATTTGAGGCTTACGCCCCATATGACCATAAGCTGCTGTTTCAAAATAAATAGGATTTCTTAACTTAAGTCTTTGTTCAATTGCATATGGTCTCATATCAAAAATTGAAGCAACTTTAAATCCAATTTGTTTATCAGAAATATCCATTTTAGATGTTCCAAAAGTATCTATGTTTATTGAGGTTGGCTTGGCTACACCTATAGCATAACTTACTTGAACCAACATCTCATCTGAAATCCCTGCAGCAACCATATTTTTTGCCATATGTCTTGCTGCATATGCTGCACTTCTGTCAACTTTGCTTGGATCTTTTCCACTAAAAGCACCTCCTCCATGTCCTCCTTTTCCTCCATAAGTGTCAACAATAATTTTTCTTCCAGTTAAACCAGTATCTCCATGAGGTCCACCAATAACAAATTTTCCTGTTGGATTTATATGATATTTAATATCATCCCCAAATAAATTTTGAATATTTTTAGGTAACGATTTTTTTAATTTTGGAACTAAAATATTAATCAAGTCTGATTTAATTTTATTTAACATTATATTTTCATCATCATTAAAATCATCATGTTGAGTTGATATAACAATTGTATCAATCCTTTTAGGTTTATTAAAATTATCATATTCAATAGTCACTTGAGATTTTGCATCAGGTCTCAAATATTTAATTTTTTGGTTTTTTCTAAGATCTGCAAGTTCAATAAGAATTTTATGAGAAAGTTCTAAAGTTAAAGGCATTAAATTATCTGTTTCGTTAACTGCATAACCAAACATTAATCCTTGATCTCCAGCACCTTGATCTTCTTTTTTTATTCTCTCAACTCCCCTGTTTATATCTTGAGATTGCTCATGTATAAAAGAGGTCACTTCACACGAATTACCACTAAACTTATATTCTGATTTTGTGTAACCAATATTATTTATTGTGTCTCTAGCTATTCTTTTTGGATCTATTTTAGCATTACTTTTAACTTCTCCTGAAAGTACAACTTGCCCAGTAGTAACAAGAGTTTCACAAGCAACTTTACTAGATGTGTCATAAGCCAAAAAATTATCCAAAAGAGCATCACTGATTTGATCAGAAACTTTATCAGGATGTCCCTCACTAACAGATTCAGAAGTAAAAAAATATGACATAATTTGTTGCTTTTAGGAAAGGATTCAAATTAAATTGATTAAAGCAACACTGCTTTAGCACTTTTTTATAGAGGTTGCAATCAGTCAAATCCTTCCTCATTTATTCGGCAAATATAATATTTTTTTAAACTAATTTCCAAGAAAAAAATTTTTTTTATTTTTTAAAAAACCACTACTTTGCAATTGTTTATTAAACAACACAACATTAAATAAAATGCACATAGCTATTGCTGGAAATATTGGAGCAGGTAAGACTAGTCTAACAGAACTCTTATCTAAACACTATAAGTGGGAATCAAATTTTGAAGATGTTATTGACAATCCATACTTAGATGATTTTTACAATCATATGGAAAGATGGTCTTTTAATTTACAGATTTTTTTTCTTAGGAGTAGGTTTAAACAACTGGAATCTTTTAAAGGAAAAAAAATTAATGTAATTCAAGATAGAACTATTTATGAAGATGCATACATATTTGCTCCAAACCTTCATGCAATGGGATTAATGAATTTAAGGGATTACGAAAATTATAAAAATTTATTTCAACTATTGGAATCCTCTGTAAAAGGACCAGACTTATTAATATATCTTAGAAGTTCAATCCCAAACCTAGTTAATAAAATTCATAAAAGAGGTAGAGTATATGAAAATTCCATTAGCATAAATTATTTAAGTAGACTTAATGAAAGATATGAGGCATGGATAAGTGAATATGATAAAGGGAAATTACTTGTTATAGATGTAGATGATATAGATTTCGTTGAAAATAAAAAAGATCTTAAAACTATAATTGAACTTATAAATAAGGAATTAAAATGAAATTTATTTTAAAGCTATCCTTTAAAATGATAATTTTCTTCTAAATAATAATATTTCATCTCTAAATCTTGGTTTGAAACAAAATCATTACAATTAAAATCCTGTATACTAATTTCATGTTTTTTTAATTTTTCTTCAGAACTAATATTATCAGAAATTTTGTTTGAATCTAGAGAAATACTTGGAGCTATAACAAGTGCTACAACAGACATTAATTTTAAAAGAATATTTAAAGAAGGGCCTGAGGTATCCTTAAATGGATCTCCAACAGTATCTCCAACAACTGCAGCTTTATGTGCATCACTTCCTTTTCTCCCATCTGACTCAATCATCTTTTTAGCATTGTCCCATGCTCCTCCAGCATTTGATTGAAAAATTGCCATTAAAACACCACATGTAGTAACTCCTGCTAAAAGCCCTCCTAACATTTCAGCGCCACCAACGAATCCAATTATTACTGGAACTGTAATAGCTAATAAGCCTGGTAAAATCATTTCCTTAATGGATGCATTAGTTGAAATAGCTACACATTTCTCATAATCTGCAGATCCATCAGCAGCATCAAAAATTTCTCTATCAGATTTAGAAGCTTTACTCATATCTGCATCATATTTTTTCATCACTTTTAAAGCTGCTTTTAATTTTGGAATATCATTAAATTGTCTTCTAACCTCCTCAATCATAGCCATTGCTGCTCTTCCCACAGCATTCATGGAAAGTGCTGAAAAAACAAATGGCAACATTCCTCCTATCAAAAGACCAGCCATTACTTTGGGTTTAGAGACATCTATTGAAGTTACATTAGCAACTTGCATAAAAGCAGCAAATAAAGCTAGTGCTGTTAATGCAGCAGAAGCAATTGCAAAACCTTTACCTATTGCAGCAGTTGTATTTCCTACCGCATCTAATTTATCTGTTCTTTCTCTAACCTCACTAGGAAGCTCAGCCATCTCTGCAATCCCCCCAGCATTGTCAGAAATTGGACCATATGCATCAACAGCTAATTGAATTCCTGTATTTGCTAACATTCCAACAGCAGCTATAGCTATACCATATAATCCAGCAAAGTAATGAGATATTAATATAGCAATTACTATTAAAATTATTGGAACCATAGTTGACATCATTCCAACACCTAAACCAGAAATAATATTAGTTGCTGCTCCAGTTTCTGATTGTCTAACTATCGCACTTACAGGTTTTGTTCCTGTACCTGTATAATATTCAGTTATTTTTCCAACACCAAGTCCAGCAAATAGTCCAGCTATTGTAGCCCAAAAAATTCCCATTCCACCATAAGGTAAACCTTCAACCGATCCAGGAATTAACTCATTAATTATAAAATAAGAAGCGATAACCATTAAGCCAGCAGAGCCAAACTCTCCTAAATTTAATGCAGTTTGAGGATTACCTCCTTCTTTAACTTTAACAAAAAATGTGCCGATAATTGACATAATAATACCAATTGCCGCAAGTACTAAAGGTAAATATACAGCTCCCAATCCAGAATATTCTGGAGTTATAATAAATGCTCCTAAAACCATTGTACCAATTATTGATCCAACATAAGATTCAAAAAGATCGGCTCCCATACCTGCAACATCTCCTACATTATCACCAACATTATCCGCAATGGTAGCAGGATTTAAAGGATGATCTTCAGGAATTCCAGCTTCTACTTTACCTACAAGATCTGCACCAACATCAGCAGCTTTGGTATATATTCCTCCTCCAACACGAGCAAAAAGAGCAATTGATGAAGCCCCCATTGAAAAACCAGTAAGCACATTTAATACCAATTCCAAATTTTCAGCACCAGGCCAAATCTCTTTATAAAGTAAAAATAAACTACTTAAGCCTAATACACCAAGACCAACAACTCCTAGACCCATAACTGAACCACCCGCAAAAGCAACTTCAAGAGCTTTTCCTAAAGATTTTCTGGCAGCTTGAGTTGTTCTTACATTAGCTTTGGTTGCAACCTTCATCCCTATAAAACCAGCTAAAGCAGAACATATAGCGCCTACGACAAAAGAAAATGCAACCATACCATTTGACCCAACTTCATTATTACCTTTAAAATATAAAAGAACCGCTACTGAAATAACAAAAATTGAAAGTATTTTATATTCTGATTTAAGAAAAGACATTGCTCCGTCAGCAATATTTTTAGAAATTTTTTCCATCTTCTCATTTCCTATTTCTTGTTTAGACACCCATGAGTTTTTAATAAACACAAACAATAAAGCTAAAAGACCAAAAGCAGGTAAAATTTTTACTATTAATTCCATTTTTTTATTTTTTTAAACGGCTGTAAAAGTAATAAAAGGAAAGAGAATAAAAAAAGAAAAAATCGTTGATAAATTTTATTTCCTATAAAGGACTTTGTTAACAGATGAAATTACATCTTCACTATTAGGTAACCATTCTTTTAACAAAACTGGAGAGTATGGTGTAGGTGTATCAGCTGTATTTATTTTTTCTATTGGAGCATCTAAATAATCAAAAATCTCATTTTGAACTTGAAAAGTTATTTCTGTTGCAATATTCCCAAAAGGCCAAGATTCTTCAAGAATAACTAATCGATTAGTTTTTTTAACAGATTCAAAAATCAAGTTATAATCCATAGGCCTGATTGTTCTCAAATCAATGACTTCGCATTCTATCCCTTTTTTTGATAACTGTTCAGCAGCAATTAATGCCTCCTTTAAAATTTTTCCAAATGAAACTATTGTTACATCATCTCCAGCTTTTTTGATGTCTGCAACGCCAATAGGAATTAGATATTCACCTTCTGGAACCTCTCCTTTATCTCCATACATTTGTTCAGATTCCATAAAAATTGTAGGATCATTGTCTCTTATTGCTGATTTTAAAAGACCTTTAGCGTCATATGGATTTGACGGAACAATAACTTTTAAACCAGGGCAATTAGCATACCAACTTTCAAAAGCTTGAGAATGAGTAGCTCCCAATTGACCAGCAGAACCTGTCGGACCCCTAAAAACTATAGGACATGGAAATTGACCTCCAGACATTTGTCTAATTTTTGCTGAATTATTAATTATTTGATCCATTCCTACTAAAGCAAAATTAAAAGTCATAAATTCAATAATTGGTCTATTTCCTACCATTGTCGATCCAACACCAACTCCAGAAAATCCAGATTCAGAAATGGGAGTGTCAATAACTCTTCTTTCACCAAATTCATCTAACATCCCTTTAGATGCTTTATAAGCTCCATTATATTCAGCAACTTCTTCCCCCATAAGATAAATAGACTCATCTCTTCTCATTTCTTCACTCATAGCTTCACAAATTGCCTCTCTAAATTGAATTATTCTCATTAAAGTTTATTTAAAAAGCAAATTTAATCATTAATTATATATTTATAACCACTCAATAAATTTGAAAAAATTACGTTAAAGTAAATACCTAAAAAAATTTATATTAAAATATTAACTAAAACTAAATGGAATTAATTTCTCTTAAAGTAAAAGGTATTTCATACAGTGAAACTCAATCTGGAGCATATGCTCTAATTTTAAGTGAAAAAGATGGAAACAGAAAACTTCCAATTATAATAGGAGGTTTTGAAGCTCAATCTATAGCCATAGCAATTGAAGATGAGATAAAACCTTCTAGACCATTAACACATGATTTATTTAAAAACTTTGCTAATAAATTCGATATTAATATTAAAAAAATAATTATTCATAAACTACTAGACGGTGTTTTTTATTCTAGTATAATATGTGAAAGAAATAAAATTGAAGAGGTTATTGATTCTAGAACTTCTGATGCAATTGCTTTAGCATTAAGGTTTAAGGCTCCAATACTAACATATAATTCCATTTTAGAGAAAGCAGGTTTTACTGCTTCAATTAAATCAAATAAAAATTTAAAAACCACAGATGAAAACTGGAGTCAAGAATTCTTCTCTCAAAATATTGAAAAAAATCTAATTTCTAAAGATTTAGATAAAATTAAAACTTCTGAACTTAAATCATTTTTAAATAAAATGGTTTCAAAAGAAAATTATGAACAAGCTGCTCGGCTTAGAGATGAGATATTAAAAAGGAAGTCTAAAAAATAACAATAAAATTGTTAATCAATTTTTGATAATTCGAAATAATTTAAGAGCTTAATTAATTAATTGATTTTATTTTTGATAAATATTATATTAATAAATGGTCCAGTATTTTAATCTAATTAACAAAATACTTAATGAAGGTACTTTAAAGAAAGATAGAACAGGAACTGGCACTAAAAGTATTTTTGGACATCAGATGCATATTAATCTTTCTAATGGATTCCCTTTATTAACAACAAAAAAAATTCATTTTAAATCAGTAATATATGAATTATTATGGTTTTTGAAAGGAGATACTAATATTAATTATTTAAATGAAAATGGAGTTAGAATTTGGAATGAATGGGCAGACAATAAAGGAGATTTAGGTCCAATATATGGTTCACAATGGAGAAATTGGAATAATGAGGGCATTGATCAAATTAAGGAACTAATTAAAACACTTAAAAAAAACAAAAATAGTAGAAGAATGCTTATTTCAGCCTGGAACCCAAGTGTTCTTCCTGATAATGAATTATCTTTTTCAGAAAATATAAAGAAAAATAAAGCAGCTCTACCACCCTGCCATGCCTTTTTCCAATTTTATGTTTCAGAAGAAAAATTATCTTGTCAACTCTATCAAAGAAGTGCTGATGTATTTTTAGGTGTTCCTTTCAATATAGCCTGCTATTCTCTTTTAACATTTATGATAGCACAAGTTTGTGAATTAAAAATAGGAAAATTTGTACATACATTTGGTGATGCTCATATTTATATAAATCATATGGATCAAGTTAAGGAACAATTAAAAAGAGAGTTTAAATCTTTACCTAAGGTTATTATAAACCCTGAAATAAAAAACATCTTTGATTTTAAATATGAAGATTTTGAATTAGTTGGATATGATCCTCATCCTTTAATTAAAGGAAAAGTCTCAATTTAATTGTTTTAAAAGTGAAACAAAGCTTTTAATCTCTTCTTTTGAATTGTAAAAATGTATAGAAACTCTTACCCCATCTCCTCTTTTTACACATCTTACGTTATTTTTTATTAAAAACTCATACTCTCTATGACTTAATTTTAAATTAAAAATGCTGCTATGTTTTTTTCTTTTGGAAGAAAAATCATCTAATAACTTAAGTTCTTTTAATGAGTTTTTTAAAATTGACGTCGTTTCCTTTTTTTTAATTATTAAAGATTTAAAATCTTTATTTTGCAAATTATTAATAGAATAATTTAAGCTTTCAATTCCTAATAAATCTGAATGTCCATCAAAAATTTTTTCCAATAAAATTGATTCATTAGTTCTTGTATAATCAGAAAAATTATCTGAAATCATAAATAATCCATTACCAAAACCAGACATCAACCATTTGTATCCACTAGCAGCAATAAAATCAAAAGGGGAATCTTGAAAATTAAAAAAATGTCCTCCGAGAAACTGAGTTCCATCACCAATGATAATTATTTCAGGATAATTTAATTTAATTTTCTTTAAAAAATCTATATCTATTAATAAGCCTGATTTCCATTGAACTACACTTAATGCAATTACATCAATTTTTTTTTCTTTGATAAATTTTTCAATATTAAACTCTAAATCAACTGTTATAGGAATTTTATGGTAAGTAAATGACCTTTCTTTAATTGCATTAATTATAGAAGGATAATCTTCATCCAAAATTAAAAAACTTGCTTCTTTTGGAATATATTCTAATGCGCTTCTTAAAGCAGAAGAAAAATTAGAAGAAATAAATGTTTGATTAATTCTTGATCCAAAAAACTTGGAAATAGAAGTTCTGGCTTTATTAACTATTTCATGTTTTGACATATATATATGATCTCCCTTATTTATATAATCTAAATCATATTTTCTTCTAAAATCATAAAGCCCTTTTGACATTAAGCCCACATATGCAGTATTTAAATAAATACATTTCTTTAATAATGGGAAATCATCAAACATAAATGAAAAAAAATTATTTTATTTAATTTAAAGTTTAATTTTACAGCAAAATTAATCTTTATTCTTTAATAGATAGAATGACTGAAACAAAAGAAATAACTCTTATTGCAGCAGCATCAGAAAATAATGTTTTAGGAAAAAATAATAAATTAATTTGGCATATTCCTGATGACTTAAAGCGATTTAAAAAACTAACTATAGGGCATTCTGTAATAATGGGTAGAAAAACATTCGAATCAATACATAAACCACTTCCGGAAAGAACAAATATAATTTTAACAAGAAATAAAAATTATAAAGCCAAAGGAACATTAATCGCTCATAATGTTGAAGAGGCATTAAATTATTGTAAAAATGACAAACAACCTTTTATAATTGGTGGTGGAGAAATCTATAAATTATTTTTAGATATATCAGATAAGATAGAATTGACAAGAATACATAAACTATATAATGGAGACGCTTTTTTCCCTGAAATTTTAGAAGAAAAATGGCAATTAATTAACTCTCAAAAATATAATTTTAAACAAAATATTAGTATAGAATTTTCATACTTAACATATATAAAAAAATGACAGCACATATATATCCAGGTCAAGGTTCTCAATATTGTGGAATGGGAAAAGATTTATATGATTACTCAGATAATGCAAAAAAACTATTTAAAACTGCAAATAAAATATTAGATTTTAAAATAACGGAAATAATGTTTGGGCAAGATATAAGTGAGTTAAAAAAAACTAAAGTAACTCAACCTGCTATTTTTATTCATTCAGTAATATTAAGTAAAGTATTAAATCTAAAACCTCAATTAGTCGCTGGTCACTCACTTGGAGAATTTTCTGCATTAGTTGCATCTAAAACTTTAAATTTTGAGGATGCTTTAATTCTGGTTTCTAAAAGAGCTAATGCCATGGAAGAGGCGTGTTTAAAATATCCTGGAACAATGGCTGCCATTATAGGTTTAAATACTGAAGTTATTGAAAATGTTTGCGATAAAGTTAAAGGCATTATTACAACTGCTAATTATAATTGCCCTGGACAAATTGTTATTTCTGGTCAGAAAAAATCAGTTGAAACTGCATGCGAATTATTAAAAAAAAATGGAGCTAAAAGAGCTCTTATACTTCCAGTAGGAGGAGCTTTTCATTCACCATTAATGAATTCAGCAAAAAACAAACTTACAGAAGAAATAGAAAAAATTAATTTCAATACTCCTATTTGCCCTATATATCAAAACTATTCAAATAATCCAGAAACTGATCCTGCTAAAATAAAATTTAATATTATAGAACAAATTACATCTCCTGTAAAGTGGACTCAATGCATTGAGAAAATGATAGAAAATGGAACAAATAAATTTATAGAAGTTGGTCCAGGTAAAGTTCTTCAAGGGCTAGTTAAAAAAATCAATCCATCAGTTGAAATATCTTCCGCAGTTTTTTAAAATTATTTATTAATAAAATCAATAATTTTTTTATAAATAAATTCTACTTGATTATAATCCAATTCTGTATGCATAGGTAAAGAAATTACCTGATTTACAACTTTATTAGTGTTAATAAAATTTTCGTTTTTAAATCCAATATTACTATAAGCTTTTTGAAGATGAAGTGGAACTGGATAATAAATTCCATATGGAATATTGTTTTCTTTAAGATACTTAGCTAATAGGTCTCTTTTTTTATTAATAACCCTTATGGTATATTGATGATAAACATGAGAATCTAATTCTCCTTTTACAAAAGGAAGAATTATACCAGATTTTTTATTTAAAAATTTATTATAAATTTCTGCTGCTTTTTTCCTTTTTTGATTATAAGAGTCTAGATATTTTAATTTAACTTTTAATATTGCCGCTTGAATTGAATCAAGTCTGGAATTAACACCAATATAATCGTGATAATATCTTTTAAACATTCCATGATTAACAATTGCTCTAATCTTTTTTTCAAAAAAAGTATTATTTGTGAAAATTGCCCCTCCATCTCCATATCCTCCTAAATTTTTTGAAGGGAAAAATGATGTTGCCGAAATATCTCCCATAGAACCAGATTTAATTTTATCTCCTTTAAAATTAGTATATAATGCTCCAATAGCCTGTGCATTATCTTCTATAACATAAATATTATTTTTTTTTGCAATCGTCATTATTTCATCCATATCTGAAACTTGACCAAAAATATGAACTGGAATAATAGCTTTAGTTTTTTTTGTAATTGCTTTTTTAATTTCCTCTGGATTTATATTAAATGTATTAATATCGATGTCTACAAGAACAGGCTTTAATCTCAAAAGCACTATAACCTCTATAGT
>CAYUZY010000043.1:0-15052 GCA_964448645.1 uncultured Flavobacteriaceae bacterium | reverse complement strand
TAGATAAAAAAATAACTATGAATAATTCTTCTGAATGTCCTGTTTGTTTTTCTGAGAACATTAAAACAATTCGAAATTATAGAAATATTAGTGAAACTTTTATAAATATGAAGTTAAATAAATGTCTTGACTGTTTTCTGCACTTCTCTTATCCAATGCCAGATGAAGAAATGTTAAAAAAGTATAACGAAAATTATCATATGTCTGCACATGGAAGTAAAGAAGGTTCTACTAAATTAGATAAAGTTTCGGATGCTTTTTTTAGAGGAATAGCAAGAATTAGATACAATTATTTAAAAAAATTTATTGATATTAATACAAAAAGAAAAAAAATAAATGTTTTAGAAATTGGACCTGGTCCAGGATTTTTTTTAAAAGAAATGATAGATAATCATCCAGAATTTAAATATTTTGCTCTTGAAACAGATTTATCTTGTCATGAAAACCTAAATTTTTTAGGAGTTAATTTGATTTCTGAAATTGACAATTTTGAAAAATCATTTGATTTAGTAATTATAAGTCATGTTCTTGAACACGTTTCCAATCCAAATAAATTTATAAATTTAGTAAGAAAGTCATTAATAAAAAATGGTATAATATTTATTGAGGTTCCATGTCAAGATTATTTATTCAAGCCATTTTATGAACCTCATTTATTATTCTTTGATAAAATTTCTATGAAAAAGCTTGTTAAGGATTTCAAATTAATGAAAATTAGTTATCATGGGAGACTTATTAGAGAAATTGGATCTTTAAAAGAGATGTTTTTTTCCAAGTTAATAAGAATAATGAATATTTTAAGAATTCCATACCATCATTTTGGAAATAGAGATTTAAAAAAAATTTTGAAAGACAATTTTTTGGTTAATGTAATGATACCTCATAAAGCTCATATTGAGAATGATGGTCCTTCATGGTGGTTAAGAGTTATAATTAAAAAAAATAAATAAATGTCATTTTCCCCTCTATTTAATATTTTGGATACTGAAGGATTTAATATTTTAGTTAATTTTCCTCCTAATAATTGGGAGGTTAAGCAAAATTTAAAAATAAATAAGGTTGTTTCATTTTATACAAATGGTGAGAAATGGATTTCAAAAAATTTACTAACAATAGAAGCAAACAATTTTAAACGATTTTCTACTAGAGATTTCAATTTATTTAATTCAAAAGAAATTAACAATTTTTCGCCGATTATTTTACTTAAAATATCAAATGAAATAGGTAATTCAGAGTTTAATGAATTACCAAATATTTTTACACAAAAAACAGAAGTTCCAGAATGGAGATCAACTATAGGTTTTAAGTACAATAATACTGAAACAAGTTATCAGGGTGAGATAAATCCATTTCCTCCAAAAGCTTCATTGTTAACTTTTCATCCATTTATTCAACATAGACATATTGAAAATTTTTTGGTTTTTTTAAATGTTGAAAAATCACCAATTATTAGAGAATCTACTTTAGATGTATTTAATGGAAATGATATGAATTGTATTGATAGAGTAATAGTTAAGAGTAACATGGCAAATATTATTCCAATTGATAAGTATAAATTTAAAAAAACCGATTTACCTGTTTTTTGTTGTAAAAATATGGCTGGAATTCCTTTTGGATTTGGAATAAACAGAAAACAACCTATGCTATCTTTAGAACATACTCATCCTCCTTCAAGCTTTTCATTACATGGAAATAGATTTTTGACTCAAAAGAAGATAAAGGATGAATGGTTTAAATCTTTATATAAGAATGATATATAGAAAAATTAAATTTTGGATAAAACAAAATGTACCTACTAGGTTTCTAGAATTTTTGGGAAAAAAGGGAATTTTAATTTCATCAATACCTATTGATGAAAAATCTATAATCAGTGATTTATTTGTCTATAAAATTGAAAATGGATGGAATACTTTTTTTGAATTACTGAATTATTCAAGAATTCTAGATTTAAAAACATTAAATGACTTTAATTATGATATAACAATTAAATTTTTTAGTTCTTCAGGAGTATTTCTAAAAGATTTTAAAACAAAATCCTCTATTTCCTTTAGATCAACATTAGATATAAAAAAAATAGCTAATGATCTAGGAATTTTTAAAAATGGAACATTTTCAGTTTTTCATCATTTTGAATCAAAAACAACAATTTATTCAAAAGGGTTTTTAACAGAAAGAGGGTATACAGGTTATTATAACAAAAATATTTCTCCAATTAAAAGTTATATTCATGGAAATTTTGACGCTATATCATTAAATTCAAATTATCAAATCAAGTTATTAGGAACCTATAGTTTTTTTACTAAAAAATTTAATCTTCAACATGAATTAGATAAAAGGTATAATTATGATATAGTACTTGTAAACGTAACACCTTCTAGTCAGAAAATAAAATTTGAACTTCATCACGATGGTTCTATTGAATTCACAGAAAAGATCATTCCTTCAAGGGGATATTATGAGTTTAATAAATTGAATAACAAAATTGATTCAAATTCAAGATTAATAATAAAAAGTAAATTATATTTGGCTAGGCCTATTTTGTTTAAATATATGGATACATCATTTGATGTATTTCATGGGTAAATATAGATTTTATGAAAAAAAATAAAATTATAGAAATTGGTTACGGAGAAGTTAAAAAATTTTCTGTTGGTGGAGATTTGCCCATAGCCTTTGTGGGAGGGCCTTGTGCCATTGAGAGTAGAGATCATGCTTTATTTATGGCTGAAGAAATATCGAAAATTTGCTCTAAAATTGGAATAAATTGGATATATAAATCTTGTTATGATAAAGATTGCAGGTCATCACCAAAAAGTTTTCATGGAGTTGGATTGATAGAAGGTCTAAAAATATTGGATGAAGTCAGGAATAGTTTTGGTATTCCAGTTATTTCAGATTTTTCAGATACTTCATGGGCTCAAGCAACTGGTGAGATATGTGATGTAATTCAGGTTCCAGCTTATTTGTGTCGTCAGACTTCTATTTTAAAAGCAGCAGCTAAAACAAACAGACCTATTTTGATTAAAAAAGGACAATTTATGAGCCCTTGGAATATGAAGAATTCTTGTAGAAAAATTGAAGCTTTTGGAAATGATAAAATTATATTAGCAGAAAGAGGAACTTTTATGGGATATAATATGTTGGTAAATGATATGACTAGTTTTCCAATTATGGCGTCAACTGGTTATCCAGTTTGTTATGATGCTACCCATTCAGTTCAACTTCCAACTTCTATGGGTAATATTTCTGGAGGCCAAAGGGAATTTATACCAAATCTTGTTAGGTCTGCAGTAGCAAATGGGATAAATCTTTTGTTTATGGAAACTCATGATAATCCTTCTAAAGCATTATCTGATTCCAATACAGTTCTTGACATAAAGTATCTTGAAAATATTTTAGTTCAAGCTCAAATGATTCACCAAACTAGAATAGAAATTCTCAATAAATATGGTGAGGATAACATTCATAAAGAAAAAAAGTAAATTATGGAAGTAAAACAAGTGATGTTAAATAAAAATCAATTTCCTGTAGTTTTAGAAAAAACCATTTTAAAAGAAGCTTTAGAAGAAATGGATAAATATGGTTTAGGAATAGTATGTATTGTAAATGATAATAATAAATTAATAGGAATTATAACTGATGGTGATATTCGAAGAAAATTGTTAAATTTTCAAAAACCCTTTTCAGCTTTTTATATAGATAATGCTACTGATCATTGCATCAATGATCCTGTAATTTGTTATTCTAATGATAGTTTGAAAAAAGCTATTAATCTTATGGGAAAAAATGAAGTTTGGGATTTGCCAGTTTTAGATAAGAATAAAAAATTAATTGGGTTGCTTCATCTACACCAGGCTATATCTAAAATATTAACTTGATTAAATGATATATAAAGGTTTTGAAGCTATTAAGTATCTAGAAGAAAGATATTTGGATGATGATTTTTCTGCTAGTTCACATTGGAAGAAATTTCACAAAAGATTTAAGTTTGATGGTAATAATTTTCATGGTTTAGAGGGGTTTGGGGGGAATAAACAACCATACAATTTTTATAAAAAATTTATTCATAAAATATTTCAGGCTAAATATTTAAAGATGAGTAGTAGTGAACATTTTAACAAAACATTAAATAATGCTAAAAAAATTGCTACCCTTCAAAATAGAGCTTTAGATTTAGATTTCATTCGACAATGTTTAACTATAGATTTTATTAGATCAAAAATTGATTTAAAAGATAAAAATATTTTGATAATAGGAGATGGATTTGCATCATTATCATCACTTTTTTTAGAAGAAAATATTTCGAAAATTTTTTTAGTTAATTTGACCAAAACTCTTTTAGTTGATTTAGTATATATTAGAAATCATATTGGAGAAATTCTTTTTAATAAAAAGGTTTGTTTAATAGGTTCAAAATTGAATAATTTTCAAGAAATTATTGATAATTTTAAAGTTATTTCTATTGAAGCAAAAAATTCAAATTTAATCGAGAATTTTCCAATTGATATAGCAGTAAATGTTGCATCTATGCAAGAAATGAATATTGAATCTATAAATGATTATTTTAAGAGATTATACTTAATTTCTAAAGAAAGAGAAATTTATTTTTATTGTTGTAATAGAGAAAGTAAAAAATTACCAGATGGTGAAGTTATTAATTTTAAAAATTATCCCTGGAGAAGGGAAGATTTAATAGTAATTGATGAATTATGTCCATGGCATCAAGACTATTATTCTAAAACCCCTCCTTTTTATCATAAGTATGAGGGGAAACATAGGCATCAATTAAGAAAGTTAGTTTATCATGAGTAAAATATTTGAGATTAGAAAAAAATTAAAGAATAAATTTAAAAATAGAGAAAAATTATTCGGTGGTTGGATTTCATTTGATTCGCCATCTATAGCAGAGACTTTATCAAATGCAGATTTTGATTTTATTTCTATAGACATGGAGCATTCAACTATAACTTTACCTCAATCTCAAAGGATAGTCGCTGCATGTCAAAGTCAAAATGTTTGTTGTCTACCAAGACCAGTTTCTCATTCAAATAATTTTATTAAACCTCTATTAGAGTCTGGATCGGATGGATTAATTATTCAAATGGTAAATAATTCAAAAGAATTAGAGACAATTATAAATAATTTTAAATACCCTCCTATAGGAAATAGAAGTTATGGCATTAACAGGGCTCAAGGATACGGTTTTGATTTTGATAATTATGTAAAAAATTGGAATGATAACTCAAGTTTAATTATACAAATTGAATCGAAAATGGCTGTTGATAATATAGATTCTCTTCTTAAGTACAAAGAAGTTGATGGAGTAATGATAGGTCCTTACGATATTTCTGGTTCTTATGGTGTCCCTGGTCAAATAAATCATACTAAAGTAATTGAAGCTTCTAAAAAAGTTATTTTAGCATGCGAAAAATACGGTAAAAGTTGTGGAACTCAAATCGCTGATCCAAATAAGGATAATGTAAGTTCTTTTTTTGATATGGGTTATACATTTTTAATTCTTGGGTCAGATTTATTTGTTTTATGGAAATGGTCTGAAAAAATGAATATTCTAATAAATAGTTTTAATAATAAATAGATGTATTTGAATAAATTATTCAATTTAAAAGGTAAAGTTGCCGCTGTTATTGGAGGAGGAGGTTACTTATGCAGAATGATGTCTATTGGATTATCAAAAGCTGGATGTAAATTAGCTATACTAGATTTAAGATATGAAAATGCTAAAAAGGTATCTAAAGAAATTAATTCTGATGGATTAGAAGCTATAGCTTTATCAATTGATGTTTCAAAAAAAGAAAGTCATCGTGAGGCTTTAGATAAAATTATAAAAAAATATGGTAAAATAGATATTTTAATTAATGGAGCTGGAATTAATGGTTCAACTCCATTTTTAGAAATTGATAGTAATGAATGGTATTCTATAATAGATTCGCAATTAACAGGAACTTTTTATGGATGTCAAGTTTTTGGAAAGCATATGTTAAAAAACAATTCTGGTTCAATAATTAATATTTCTTCTGCATCAGCTGGACCTCCTCTTTCAAAGGCTTTTACTTATTCGGTTTCAAAGGCAGGAATAAAAAATTTAACTCAAAATTTGGGTAGAGAATGGGGGCAGAAGGGAGTTAGAGTTAACGCTATAAGGCCTGGTTTTTTTCCAACGGAATGGAATAAAAAAAATTTTATCACCAAGGATAGAGAAAAAAAAATATTGGGACATACACCAATGAATAGATTTGGTCAACCTGAAGAATTAATTGGAGCTATTTTATGGTTATCCTCAGATGCTTCAAGTTTTGTAACCGGAGCAGAAATTTCTGTTGATGGCGGATATTCATGTATGACAATTTAGATTATATGAGAAATAGAAAAACAGTTCTAATTACTGGAGGAAATAGAGGAATAGGGTTAGGAATAACAAAGGTTTTTCTAAAAAATAATTACATAGTAATAGTTGGATCAAGAGGTCCTATTGAAGAAGATTTACATAATTATAAAAATTCAATCATTCATGTTAAAATTGATGTTAAAAAGGAAAAAGATCACATTAAGATAGCAAAACTTGCTATAGAAAAAACAGGAAGATTAGATTGCTACATTAATAATGCTGGATATTCAAAATGGAGACCGATTGATAAAATTGATAATCTTTTTCTTTCTGAAATTATTGAAACTAACTTGAAGGGAGTTTTTTGGGGATGTAAGGCAGCTTCTCTTTATCTTAATTCTGAAAATCGATCAATTATAAATATTTCAAGTATTGCTGGAAAAAGAGGGAGTTCAAATAACTCTGCATATGTAGCAACTAAATTTGGAGTTAATGGTTTAACACAATCCTTGTCTAAGGAACTTGGTAAAAAAAAAATAAGAGTAAATGCAGTATGTCCTGTATTAATTCAAACAAAAGGATTAATTTCTGCATTAGAAGAGAATGATGCGCCTGGTGTCAAGGGAGCAGTTAATTTTATAAAAGATTTTACAAAAATAAATTCCCCATTAATGAGAATGCCAATGGCAGAGGAGATTGGCGAAATGTGTTTGTATCTTTCAAGTGATAGGGCAAGGGCAATAACTGGTCAATGTATTAATGTAGATTGTGGAGTACTTCCTCAATAATATTATGAATATTCAAGTTATTATTCCGGCTCATTTAAATTCTATAAGATTAAAAAGAAAAGTTCTAATTGATATTAACGGGTTGCCCATGATTGAACATGTAAGAAGAAGAGTTTTACTTTCAAAAAGTATAGATAAAGTTTATATAGCTACTGGAGATATTGAAATAAAGAATATTGTAATGAATTATGGAGGGGATGTAATTTTTACTAAAAAGAGGCATATAAATGGAACTTCTCGAATTTCCGAAGCTGTTGATAAAATAAATTGCACTCATGTTATTTTAGTACAGGGAGATGAACCATTATTAATTCCAAATTATGTTGACATGTTTGTTGAGGGAATGAAAAAATCTAAAGAGGAAAAAATGTGGAATGCTATTTCCAGATTTGACAAAAAATATATTGATGAACTCTCAATAGTGAAGTGTTTTCTTGATATTAATGAGAATATTATTGTTTGTTTTAGAACGAATCCTTTTAATTCAAAATCATCAGTTTTTAAAAATTCTTTATACAAGATTCAAGGTTTAATTGGATATGAAAAAAATTTTTTAAAAGAAATAGTTTCAATGAAGCAAGCACCTTTTGAAAAAACAGAATCAATAGAACAAATGAGAGCAATTGAGTATGGGAATAACATAAAAGCTATTTTTCTTCCCAAATCATTTTCTTCAGTTAATAATTTTTCTGAATTAAAAGTTGTTAAACAAATTTTAAAAAATGATTTAGATCAGATAAAATTTTTTGATAAAATTAAATGATTTGTTAAAATGAGTAAAATAATTGGTAAAGATATATTGAATAAGGAAAAAAAAATAGAAATAAGTGAAAATGAAATTTTTTTTCAGATAGAAAAAAATAGAAAATTTTATGAAAAGACGGTCAATAATATTTTGGCAGACTTAAACATCTCTAATGCTTCTCCATTATGGTGGGCTTTTAATTTTACTTCAAAAAACCCTATATCCTCTAATCTTTTTGAAAAGTTGATTGTTACATTAGCTATAATTGACATATCTAAGGATAATTCTTTAAAAAAAATAAATTTTAAAAATTTGACTATTGGTCAAAGATCAATAATTAATGAATATTATAATATTAGCACAAAAGATTATAAAAAATCATTTTATAATTTTTTTTTTAAAAATCTTTTTTTTTCATACGTAAAAATAACTTATCTACTATTAGATATTTTTTACAACTTTTTTACTTTAAAAAATAAAAGCTTAAGAGCTAATGTTTTATTATTTAGTTACATTGATAATATTGAAAGAAATAATAGCGATTCTTATTTTGGAAATTTATTAAGTAAAATAATTGAAGATTATCCGAAAAAAAAAGTTTCATATTTGTTTTATTTATATAGACCTTTTATCAAAATGAAAAGGTGTTTGAAGAATGAAAAAGCTAACTATAGTTTTATTTTTAATTATCTTAATTTAACTGACTATTTTTGGGCTTTTATTCAAGTTATTAAAGTTTATTTTTTTTCGATTAGATGTTCAAAAATTAATTTTAGAAGTAAAAATATTTCTTTAAAAGGGATATTAAAAGAAACCATGATGAAAGAATTATCAAAAGGTTATTTGAATAATATTCTTGTTTTTAGAGCTTCTAAAAGATTGAGAAATATTCCTAAACTAGAAACATTAATTTATCCATTTGAGAACAAATCTCTTGAAAAGCTTATTAATATGGGACTTAATAATAAGATAAAAACTATTGGATATCAACACTCCTCTATAACTCCAAGACATTTTAGTTTTGTTATGAATGATGATGAAATTAATATGATCCCTTTACCAGATAAAGTTGTTACTCTTGGTGAGGTAACAAAAAGATGGTTAATAGAAAAATGCAATTTTCCACCTTCTAAGATTATTAAGGGTGTAGCTTTAAAAAACCTTTTTTTAAAACCTATAATTAAAAGAACTTTTTCCCCTGAAAAAGCTAAGTTATTATTTGTTTTTTCTTCTAGTAATTATGAAATAATTAAGAGTATAGAAATTTTAAAAAAAATTTTAATTAATTACAGTTTTAATTGTAGATTCAGGTTTCACATAAATTTTCCAATGGAAAGTTTAAGTATAAAAGATCAGAGATGGATTAAATCAAATATTAATTTAGTAAAAAAAAACAGTTTGAATGAGGATTTAAAATGGACAGACATAACTGTATATATTTCATCAACGGTTGCTATAGAATCTCTTTTTTGTGGTATACCCGTAATTAGATTAAATATTGATAAATTTAACTCTGATCCACTTTTGAATGAAAAAATACCTTTTAAATGGAATGCAAACTCTTCAAAGGATTTAGTTAATTCAATTTATGAAATATCTTATCTTAGTGATAAAGAAAGAAATGAAAGATCCTTAAAAGGACAGAACTTTGCCTCGTCTTATATGATACCTTATAAATTTTTAAAAACAGAAATCTTTTTGTAGGATGAAAATAATTAATAATAAATATAGAGATTTAGATTATATAAAGAAAGACTTTATAAATAAGGCACCTTTTCCACATGTTGTTTTAGATGAATTTTTAGATAATAATTATTTTGAAAGGCTTGATAAAGTTTTAAAAAAAAATAATTACTATAAATCAGGAAAAAATTTTAATTCTCAAGTTGAATTAAATAAATCAATTAGTATAAATGAATCTTTACCTAAAATAATATCAAATATAGTTGATGAATTAAATTCTAAAAATTGGATTAATAATTTAAAATCTCTAACAGGAATTAATTCGTTAAAAAATACTAAAACAGGGAATACAGAATTGGCTAATTATCATGAAATGGGAACTAGTGGTTTTTTAGGATCTCATGTTGATCATTCTAGTGAACCCATTACAGGTAAACCACATGTTTTAAATATAATATTATACCTCTCTAGTGATTGGAAAGATGAATTTGGTGGAGCAACATTATTTTTTGACAAATATGGAAAAGAAGTAATGTCTAGAGTTCCTTATAAAAAAAATAGAGCAGTAATTTTTCTTCATACACCATACAGCTTTCATGGGGTGGAGAAATTGAAAAATAATAATGTAAAAAGAAAAGTTATTTATGTTGATTATTATTCAGAAAGTTTTAAACCGTTTAAACATCTAAAATTTAGCTTTTCAAATGATTGGTTTTCACATGGAACAACTTTTGTTCTAAAAAATAAACTAGATTATTTTAAGAGAAAAAATTGGTCTTATGCAAAATCTTTTATGAAGTATAGATTAAATCTGATAAAAAGTAAATTTAGTAATTGAAAATATCAATAGTAATAGCTACAGTAGGTAATAGGAATTTAATACCAACGATTAAGTCTTTAAATAAAAACACTATTAAACCAGATGAAATAATTATTAGTATTCCATTAAAATATATTAATGAATTTCAAGAATTAAAATCTATTAATAATGTTAAAATTGTTATATCAAAAAATAAAGGTCAAGTAAAACAAAGAATAGAAGGATTTAGGAATGTAAAAAATGATATAGTCGTTCAGTTAGATGATGACATCTTATTAAAAGAAGATTGTTTAGAAAGATTAAAGAATTCTTTAAAAGAAAATGGAAATTGTGCTGTATCTCCTAATTTATTTGATATTAATTTAAATAAGTCTATTTATAATAAGAGAATTGGATTTAGACGTAAAATTTTTAATTTTATTTCTCATGGAAAATTTAATATTAATAAAGGAAAAATAACAGATTCTGGATTTGAAGCATATCCAATATTGATTGAAAATAATGAAGAAATTGTTTCTACTGAATGGTTGGTTGGAGGTTGTGTAATGCATTTTAAAAACAACCTGATTTTGAATGATTATTTCAAATTTGAGGGTAAAGCATATTGTGAGGATTTATATCATTCACTTTTGTTAAAAAAAAATGGTGTAAAGTTATTTATTGATTCATCTGCAATTGCATATCTTAAAATAGAAAAAGAAAATTTTCGTAGTTATTTTTTGAATTTAAAGAATGATATTAGAATAAGAAAAAAAATTGTTTTAAGAGAGAATTTAAATATTTACAGAATGTACTTTGTATATATAATTTTAATTTTTAAAAGATTATTAAGTGGAAAATAAAATTCTTATTGATTCAATTTATATTCATTCATTTGGAGGAAAAGAACTACTTGAATATTTGATTAAATCTTTAAAAAAAAGAAAGCTTTTAAATAATATTTTATTTTTTTTTGATTACAGATTAAATATAGAAGAAAACATTTTATTTAATGATTGTTTTTTTTATAAAATTAAACCTAGAATTACTTCAAGAATATCTGCGTACAATAAATATTCAAAAAATTTTAATACAATAGTTTGTTTATCTAATATTCCTCCTCCATATAAAATTTTGAACAAAACAGTATATATATATTTTCATAATTTATTGCTAATTCAAGGCACTTTAAGTGGATTTTATAATTCACTTTTAAATAAATTAAAGAAAATATATATTAAACAAAAAAATTTCTCTAATTATAACTGGATAGTTCAAACTGAATATATGAAAGAGCAAATTGCAATGTCTTTTTTGATAAAAAAAAATAAAATTAAAGTTTATCCGATTTTTGATATTTCTAAAATAAAAGAAAGCAATAAAAACTTTAAAGCATCCACAATAAATTTTTTATATGTAACAAGTAAATCGAAACATAAAAATATTAATAAGCTTATTAATGCCTTTAAATTATCAAAGTTTAATAATAAAAAAAAGATTAATCTTTATTTAACAATTGATGGGGATGACATTCTTCAAAAAAATAAAAAAATAAAATTTGTTGGCAAAATAGAAAAATATGAGCTTTTAGATTTTTATAAAAAATCTCAATACTTAATTTATCCTTCTTATTGTGAAAGTTTTGGATTACCTATTTTAGAAGCTATAAAATCAGGATGTAATGTTATATTATCAAATATACCTACTTTTAATGAAATTTGTAATTCGTCATTGTTTTTTGATCCAAAATCTGAAGAGAGTATAAGTAAAAGCATGGTAAAAGCAGTGAATAATGATTATATTAACAAATCAAATATTGTTGTAAAAAACAAAATAGATAACTTTATAGAATTAATGTTTAGAAATGTTTAAAAATAAAATTCTTTTAATTACTGGTGGAACAGGCTCTTTTGGAAATGCTGTCCTTGATAAATTTCTAGAATCAGAAATATCTGAAATAAGAATTTTTTCTAGAGATGAAAAAAAGCAACATGATATGAGGGTAAAGTATAATAATCCTAAAATTAAATTTTATATTGGAGATGTTAGAAATTATGAAAGCATAAAACAATCTATTATAGGAGTGAATTATGTTTTTCATGCAGCAGCTTTAAAGCAAGTGCCTTCGTGTGAATTTTATCCTATAGAAGCAGTTAAAACAAATGTTCTAGGCACAGAAAATCTCTTAAATGCAGCTATTGATAATTCTGTTGAAAAGGTAATATGTTTAAGCACAGACAAAGCTGTTTATCCTATAAATGCAATGGGTGTATCTAAAGCTATGATGGAAAAAGTTTTTGTTGCGAAGTCAAGACTTACCAATAAAACTAAAATTATTGGAACAAGATATGGTAATGTAATGGCTTCTAGAGGATCAGTCATTCCCCATTTTTATGATCAAATTGAAAAAGGTAATGATATAACAGTAACAGACCCTAAGATGACTAGATTTATGATGACATTAGATGATGCTGTAAACTTAGTCTTATTTGCATTTAATAAAGGAAACACTGGTGATATTTTTGTTCAAAAGTCACCATCAACAACTATAGGAGAGTTAGCATTAGCGATGAAAAAAATTTACAATTCAAAAGTTAAAATTAAAAATATAGGAATAAGACATTCTGAGAAGATTCATGAAACATTATTGTCTAGAGAAGAAAGAATTGTTGCTGAAGAGTTGAAAAATTATTTTAGAATACCATCTGATAACAGGGATTTAAATTACAACAAATATTTTTTTGAAGGAACTAAATTGAAAAATAAATATGATGAATATAATTCATTTAATACAAAAAGGTTGAGTGAGGGTCAACTTATAAATTTGTTGTCAAGTATAGGATATGGAAGTTAAATTTATTTTATGAAAAAATTAAAGTTAGTTACTATTGTTGGAACTAGACCGGAGTTGATCAAATTATCATTGATAATAAAAAAATGTGATAAAACTTTTGACCATATATTGATTCATACAGGACAAAATTATGACTACGAATTAAATCAGATTTTTTTTGAAGACTTACATATAAGAAAACCTGATTATTTTTTGAATGTAGTTGGAGAAAATTTAGGAGAAACTTTGGGAAATGTAATTTCAAAATCTTATAATTTTCTTAAGACTATAAATCCGGATTCTCTCTTAATTTTAGGAGATACTAATAGCTCGTTATCTGTTATATCAGCTAAAAGATTAAAAATTCCTATTTTTCATATGGAAGCAGGAAATAGATGTTTTGATCAAAATGTTCCGGAAGAAATAAATAGAAAAATTGCTGATCATGTGTCAGATGTAAATTTAACTTACACAGAAAATAGTCGAAGATATATTTTGTCTGAAGGTTTTAGGAAAGATCATGTTTTTAATACAGGCTCACCAATGAGAGAAATTTTAGATAATTTCAAAAACAATATTGAAAAAAGTCAAATTTTAAGTCAACTTAATTTAAAAAAAAGTAAATATATTGTTGCAAGTGTTCACAGAGAAGAGAATATAGATATTGGGAATAACTTTGAAGAAATATTAAATGCATTAAATTTAGTTATAAAAACATATAATTTACCAATAGTTTTTTCAACTCATCCAAGAACTAAAGAAAAACTAAAAAAAATTAAAATAAATAAAAGTTCCAAAATAAATTTTATTAAACCTTTAGGATTTTTTGATTATAATAAACTTCAAAAAAATTCATTTATAACTCTTTCAGATAGCGGAACATTATCAGAGGAAAGTTCAATTATTAATTTTCCGTCAGTGAGCCTTAGAACTTCTACTGAAAGACCAGAGGCTATAGATTATGGAACAATGGTTATAGGAAATATTGATAGAGAGTCAATTATTCAATCTGTTGATGTTTCTTTAAAGTTGTTTGAAAAAGGATATAAACAAATTCCAGAAGATTATAAAGTAATAAATTCTTCAGATAGAGTTATTAAAATAATTCAGGGTTATACAAAAATAATTAGTAGAGAAATATGGAGAAAATAATACCCAAAAGAATTTTGATTTTGGGTAGTACTGGCATGCTTGGACATATGCTTTTTTTTTATTTAATAAAAAATAAAAAATTTAAAATTTATGATCTTTCGTACAGAAAGAAATTAAATCCTGAATCAATTATTTGTGATATTTATAATATTTCTAATTTAGAAAGGATATTAAAAAGAATAAAGCCTGAAATTATTATTAACTCTATTGGAATTCTTCCTCAAGACCCAAAGTTTAATAAAATTAATTCTACATTCGTAAACTCTCTCTTTCCTCAAAAGCTGAAAGAGATTTCAAATGAATTTAATTCAAAGATAATTCAGATAAGTACAGATTGTGTTTTTGATGGTAAAAGAGGAAAATATTCAGAAAATGATACTCCTAATGAGTCAAAAACTTATGGTTTATCAAAATTTTTAGGAGAAATAATTGAAGGTAAGCACTTAACTTTAAGGACTTCAATTATAGGACCAGAATTAAAAAAAGAGGGAAAAGGGCTTATGCATTGGATTTTTAATGAAAAAGGAAAAATAAAAGGTTATAATAAAGCTATTTGGGGAGGAATTACTACACTTGAATTATCTAAAGTTATAGAATATTGTATTAGCTATAATATTAGTGGTTTATATCATGTAACAAATGGAGAATCAATAAGCAAATATGATTTATTAAATTTAATAAAAAGAGAATTTGAGTTAAATCAAAT
>CAYUZY010000042.1:0-15434 GCA_964448645.1 uncultured Flavobacteriaceae bacterium | reverse complement strand
TAAAGCATGCAAATTTAGTTTTTTTTTTAAAATTAGTATACTTTTGATCAAAATAAATAAATGTAATTCAAATGGAAAAAAACAAAATTAGTATTCGTCAGTATATAATAAATTACGGCTTATTGTTAGGAATAGTTTCTATTGTTTTTAGCTTAATGCTATTCTTTCTTGACATGCATTATCAAAATAGTCCTTTTCAACAAGCTGTATCGTTTATTATTTTATCTGCCTCAATTATTATTGCATTTATTGCTTATAAAAAAGATAATGAAGGTTTTATAAATCTATCTGAATGCTTTAAAATGGGTCTAGGAATTAGTCTTTTAGGTGGTCTAATAGGTTTTTTATATTTTTTAATATTAATTAATTTTCTTGATCCTGAAGTTTTAGAAAAAGGGTTTAAATATCAATCAGAAATAATGAGAATGAATAATCCAGAACTTTCTCAAGAAATGATTGATACTGCTATTGAAATGCAAAGAAAATTTTCATCTCCTGGAATTATTTTCGTATTTGTTATGATTTTTCAACTTTTTATTGGCTTTATTATTTCATTAATTGGAGGACTTATTGTAAAAAAATCCAGACCAGAATAAATCAAAAGTTTGTAATTTTGATTTAAATGCAAAATAATCCTGAAATTTCTGTTGTTATTCCTTTATTTAATGAAAGTGAATCATTAATAGAATTAACTGAAACAATTCAAAATGCACTAAAAAAAAATAATTTTAATTATGAAATTATTTTTATTGATGACGGAAGTACAGATAATTCTTGGTTCTCTATTAAAGAAATAGCCAAGAAATCAAAAAATATAACGGGCATTTCCTTGTCAAAAAATTTTGGTAAATCTCAAGCTTTACATGCTGGTTTTGAAAAAGCTAAGGGTAATTTTATATTTACTCTTGATGCAGATTTGCAAGATTCACCTTATGAAATACCGCTAATGCATGAAATATTATTAAAAGATAAGCTTGATTTAATTTCTGGATGGAAAAAGAAAAGATTTGATTCTATTCTTTTTAAAAATATCCCCTCAAAATTATTTAATTGGGCTGCAAGAAAAGTTTCAGGTATTAAAATTCATGATTTTAATTGCGGTATAAAAGGATACCGAAAAAACGTTATAAAAAACATTTATGTATATGGAGATATGCACAGATATATTCCTGTTCTTGCTGCTCAAAAAGGCTATACGAAAATTAGTGAAAAAATAGTCAAACATCAAGCAAGAAAACATGGAAAAACAAAATTTGGAAATGACAGGTTTTATAAAGGATTTTTAGACTTAATTACAATATGGTTTTTTCAAAAATTTGGAAAAAGACCAATGCATTTTTTTGGAGTCTGGGGAACAATCATGTTAATTTTAGGATTAGGTTTTACAGTTTATACCGGATTTGACAAGCTTTATTTGGATACATCTGGCAGATTAATTACTGATAGACCTCAATTTTTTATTGCTTTAACTTTAATGCTATTAGGAAGTCAGTTTTTTATTGCTGGATTTTTGGGAGAAATTATTTTAAAAATTCAAAAAAGAACAAAAAACTACACTATATCTGAAACAATTTAATTGTTATGTTAAATTTTCATTCTTGGTTAAAAAAACCTTTTGATGAAAAGACTCAGTTCAAAGTGAAAGAACTAAGTAAAGATCCTATTGAACTAAATGATGCATTTAATAAAAATTTAGAATTTGGAACTGGAGGAATGAGAGGAATTATGGGAGTTGGTCCAAATAGAATAAACAAATATACTATTGGAAAAAACACTCAAGGATTATCAAATTATTTGAATAAAAAATATAATGGCACTGAGATAAAAACTATCGTAGCTTATGATAGTAGAAAAAACAGTAAAAAACTTGCAAAAAAAGTAGCAAATATTTTTTCAGCTAATAATATTCATTGTTTATTATTCAATGAATTAAGACCTACGCCAGAATTATCTTTTGCAGTTCGCTATTTTAAAGCACAATGTGGAATTGTTATAACAGCTTCACATAATCCTCCAAAATATAATGGTTATAAAGTTTATGGAAATGATGGGGGTCAATTAACAATTCCAGAAGAGGATAAAATCATTAAAGAAATAAATAAAATTAATTATAATGATATCCTTTTTAAGTGTAATTCTATCAAAATATCATATATTGATTATGAAATAGATAACGAATATTTTAAAACAGTTTTATCTCTAGGAAAGTTCAGCAATAAAAACCATAAAAACTATAAAATAGTTTTTACTCCTTTACATGGTACATCAATAAAATCTATACCTCATGTTTTAAAATTAGCTGGATACAATGATGTTAATATTGTTGAAGAACAATCTAAACCTGATGGCAATTTTCCAACTGTAAATTCCCCCAATCCTGAAGATAAAGAAGCTTTATTAATGGCCATTAATAAGGCTGAAAAAATTAAAGCTGATATTGTAATTGCTACTGATCCCGATTCGGATAGATTAGGAATTGCCATTTTATCATATCAAAATAAATGGGAAATTTTAAATGGAAATCAAATGATGATGATAATGATTGATTTTTTATTAAATAATTATATTCAAAAAAAAATTTCCAATGGAAATGAATTTATTGCTAGTACAATTGTTTCTTCTCCAATTATTAAATTAATTGCTAATCATTTTAAAATTGAACATAAAGAAACCTTAACTGGATTTAAATGGATAGGCAAATTAATTAATGACAACCCTAATAAGAATTTTATAGCTGGAGGAGAAGAAAGTTTAGGTTTTTTAATTGGAGATAAGATAAGAGATAAAGATGCTGTTTTAAGTGCTTTGTTAGCATGTGAAATTGGATTTATATCAAAAAATAATAATAAAATATTTTTTGATCTTTTAATTGATTGTTACAAAAAATATGGATTCTTTTTAGAAAAATTAATTTCTTTTAAAAAAGAAGGTGAAAAAGGATCAAAAATTATTTCAAATACAATAAAAAAACACAGAAATAATCCTCCAAATAAAATAGCTGGAATTGATGTTGAATTTTTTGAAGACTATAAAAAATCGATCAAACACAACTTAATTTCAGGTAATAATGAAAAAATTAAATTACCTAAGTCTAATGTTATTATATTTAGACTAATTGATAATTCAATGATTGCTATTAGACCAAGTGGAACGGAACCAAAAATCAAATATTATATAAGTGTAAATAACAACTTTGATTCAAATAAATCATGGTTTAAACAAAAAAAGGTTCTTGAGAAAAAAATTGAGATTATAAAAAAAGAATTTATTAATCCATGATGATTTCATTTAAGAAAATTTTAAACTATGGAATTCCTTATAAAGTATATGCTTTTCTAAATATTTTTTTTAATATTTTATATGCATTTTTTAGCGCTATGGCCTTTGTTTCATTGATGCCAATGCTGAATGTTTTATTTAAAACAACTGAGAAACAATTTCTAAAGCCAATTTATAAAGGGATTTTTAATTTGGATGATTATATAAAAGACTATTTAAACTTTTATGTTACTAAACAACTTGAAATAAATATTCAAACAACTTTGATATTTGTTATTGGTATTGTTTTATTGTTATTTTTTCTAAAAAATTTATCAAATTATTTAGCGTTATATTTTATTACTTTTCTTAGAAATGGAATATTAAGAGACTTAAGAAACACTTTGTATGATAAAATAATTAGCTTACCTATTGCTTATTTCAATGAAAAGAAAAAAGGAGACGTGATGTCAAGAATGACAAGTGATGTTAATGAAATTCAAATATCTTACTTGTCAATCTTAGAACTAATAATTAAAGCACCTTTAACTATAATCTTCTCAATAATCGCAATGTTTATTTTTAGTTTTGAGTTAACTATAATTGTAATAATTTTTATCCCTATATCTGGAATTATAATTTCTATTATTGGTAAACAATTAAAAAAACAATCCAGTTTAGTTCAAAAAGAACAAGGATCTTTCTTATCATTATTGGACGAAACTTTAAGTGGTCAAAAAATAATAAAAACTTTTAATGCTGGAAAACACTTTAAATCTTTATTTCAAAATGCAACATTAAGATTTTATGTTTTTTCAAACAAACTTTTACATAAAGTGAATTTATCTTCTCCTATCAGTGAGTTTTTAGGTGTTTGTACAATTGGAGTGCTTTTATGGTTTGGCGGAAAAATGGTCCTTATAGATGGTAGTCTTTCTGGAGCTGCATTTATAGTTTATATGGGTCTAGCTTATAACATTTTAACTCCTGCTAAAGACATTAGTAAAGCAGGTTACAGTATACAAAAGGGAAATGCTGCAGCTGAAAGAATATTAGAAATTCTTAATGCAAAAAACAATATAAAAGAATCAATTAATCCAGTTGAATTAAAGACTTTTAAAAAATCCATTTCATTTAAAAATGTCAGTTTTTCTTATGAAGACAAAATAACATTAAATAATATATCCTTTAATATAAAAAAAGGTGAAACCGTTGCCTTAGTTGGGCCATCTGGAGGAGGCAAAACAACTGTTGCAAACTTGTTAAATAGATTTTATGACATAGATTCTGGTGAAATTAAAATTGATGATGTCTCTATAAAAAACATAAAAAAATCTTCTTTATATAAATTAATTGGAATAGTTACTCAAGAATCAATTTTATTTAATGATACTATTTTAAACAATTTATTACTAGGTAATCCAAAAGCAGATAAAAAAGAAATTTATAATGTTGTAAAATCAGCCAATGCAGATGAATTTATTGAAAAACTTGAAAACAAATATTCAACCATAATTGGAAATTCCGGTAATAAACTTTCAGGAGGTCAAAAACAAAGGTTATCAATTGCAAGAGCGATCTTAAAAAATCCTGAAATACTTATTCTAGATGAAGCAACATCCTCGCTTGACACAGTATCTGAAAGTCTTGTTCAAGGGGCTCTTGAAAAACTAATGATTGGTAGGACGTCTTTAGTAATTGCACATAGATTATCCACTATTCAAAAAGCAGATAAAATTATGGTTATTGAAAATGGAGAAATTATAGAAATTGGATCACATAAATATTTAATGAAATCTAGTAAAATATATAAAAATTTGGTTAGCCTTCAAAGCTTTAAGTAATTATATATTAAACTTTTAGTAATTTAAATTGTCAAAAAAGAAAACCTAAAATTGAAAATAGAAATTTCAAATATTGTAAATCAACTAAAAAATGGAAATTCTAAAGAAAAAGAAAATGCTTTCAAGATTTTAGTCAATGAATATAAACAAAGATTATATTGGCATATAAGAAAAATTGTAATCGATCATGATGATGCAAATGATGTAATTCAAAATACATTTTTGAAAGTGTATCTTAAAATAAACACTTTCAGTGAAAAAAGTAAAATATTTACTTGGATATATAGAATTGCTACTAATGAATCAATTAATTTTATTAATAGTAAAGCCAAAAAAATTGGAATTAATAAAACTGATTGGATTGAAGCTAAAACTTCCGGCCTTTTTGCAGATTCATATTTTGATGGAGATCAGATTTCTATTAAATTACAAAAAGAAATATCTAAACTACCTGAAAAACAAAGATTAGTTTTTAATATGAAATACTTTGATAAAATGAAATATGAGGATATTTCTGAAATTTTAAATACAAGTGTTGGCTCTCTTAAAGCATCCTATCATCATGCTGTGCAAAAAATAAAAAATCAACTTTATGAATAATCCAAAAAAAAATATCGGATTTAAAGTTCCTTTAGGTTATTTTAAAACTTTAGAAGAAAAAATTTTAAATGATGTTAAAGAAGGAGTTAATATTCAAAATAATTTTTTTGTTCCTTACAACTATTTCAACAATTTTAAAATTGATTATTTAAGCGAAATTAAATCATTACGTTTTAAAAAAAATCTTTTATTTATTGGTTCCAGTTTTTCGGTTATTTTAATAATTTTATTTTTTATGGTTTTCAATCAAAATAAACAAAAAGAAACAATTAAGATTGATAATTTTTATACTGATATAGAAAGTGAACTTAGAATAAACTCTTTAAAAGCTTTTGAAATTTCGAGATCTATAGAAGACTTAAATTATGAAGTATATAATCCTAATTTCAATAATTTAAAAGCAAATCAAATAGATCCTAATCAAATATATTATAACAATTCATTCAATATTTATTATTATGAAGAAGTTGATTATTAATTTTATTCTCTTTAATACAATTTTATTTAATTCTTATCATTTATTTTCTCAAGAAAATAGAAGACCAAGTTTTGAAAGAATGAAAGCCATGAAGATGACATTTATTTCTGAAAAAATACCTTTTTCTAATCAAGATGAAATTTACTTCTGGGAAGTTTTTGGAAAATATGAAAATATACTTTACAAGGACATATGGGAATCTAGAAATGAATATATGAAAAATAGAGATCAAAAAGATTTTAATTCCTATGATGAAATTCAAGCAAAAGAAATTCTAGATAAATGGACTAACTGGGAAGAAAGGCAAAATAAAGTCTGGATTGAAAGAAAAAATGAACTTTTAAAAAAGTTATCTCATTCTGTTGTACTAAATATTTTAAATCTTGAAGAAAAATTTTGGAGAAATAGAATACTAAAAAGAAATTCTTCTGATTAAAAAAAACAATTAAAATAATTCATTTTCAGAAAAATGAAAATTTATTTCAATTTTTGCATTTTCATCACTATCAGAACCATGAATTCCATTTTCAGCTTTAGAATTTGCATATAGCTTTCTAATTGTTCCTTCTTCAGCTTCAGATGGATCTGTAGATCCAATTAATTTTCTAAAATCTTCTACAGCATTTTTTTTTTCAAGAACTGCAACAACAACTGGACCTCTTGTAATGAAAGAAACTAAATCATTAAAAAATGGTTTTGATGAATGAATTGAATAAAATTTTTCAGCTTCAATCTTAGAAAACTTAATTAATTTTAATCCTATTATTTTAAATCCTGAAACACTGATTTTATCTAAAATAGGTGTAATAAAACCTTTTTCTACAGCATCAGGCTTTATCATTGTAAATGTTCTATTGTTCATTTTTATTTTTCTTACAAATTTATAAATGTAAAATTATTTATTATATTTTTTATTACTAAAGTTTATACTTTATTGTAAAGAATTATCTTAGCTTATCTATGAATAAAACAAAAATCAAAAAACTTGATATTTTTTTATCAAGTCACAAAAAAATTGCTATTATTCCTCATAAAAATCCTGATGGAGATGCATTAGGTAGTTGTTTGGCTTTTATGCATTTTTTAAATGACAATTCACATGATGTTACTATTATTTCACCAAATAATTATCCAAGTTTTTTAAAATGGCTCCCAGGAGAAAAATCTATTATTAAATTTTCTGAAGAAGAAAAATTAGCAAAAACTATTATAAAAGATAGTTCTTTAATTTTCGTTATGGATTTTAATGATTTAAATAGAATTGGAGATTTAAATAAAATTATTGAAAATTCTAAATCAAAAAAGATTATGATTGACCATCATGAAAACCCTAAAAAATTTGCAGATTTAGAATTTTCATATCCTAAAATAAGCTCAACATGTGAAATAGTTTATAATATCTTGTATAACCTTAATCCTTCATTTATAAATGAAGAAACTGCAACATGTTTATATACGGGAATAATGACCGATACTGGTTCATTCAAATATCCTTCTACTACATTTAAAACTCATGAAATAATTTCCAAATTAATTAAACATGGTGCAAACGGATCAGAAATTCATGAAAAAATATATAATGAATTTTCATTAAACAAACTTAATCTATTATCAATTTGCTTGAACAATATTAGAAAAGTTGAAAAGTTACCAGTTATTTATATGACTCTGAATCAAAAAGAATTAGATAAATGTTATTTTAAAAAAGGAGACAGTGAAGGTTTTGTAAATTATGGTTTATCAGTAAAAGGAATAAAACTATCAATAATTTTAATTGAAAATAAGGATGAAAAAATAATTAAAATGTCATTTAGATCTAAAGGGAATTTTCCAGCAAATTTGTTTGCAGAAAAATTCTTTAATGGAGGGGGCCATACTAATGCTGCTGGTGGATTCTCAAAATATAATTTAAAAAGAACCGTCTCAAAATTATTAATTGTTTTACAAAATTTTAATGATGAATTTTAATTATTTTATATTAAAAGTTTTCTTTTTATTTATTATATCAGGTTGTAATAACCCTGAAGTCAGAAAGCCGATCAATTTTGAAAATGACAGTTTTTTAATAGATTCTGCTAAAAAAAATAAAAAAATATTGTCTTACGAACAAAAATTGATTCAAAAAGCAATTAAAAATGATTCATCTTACAATTATAAAAAATCAAAATCAGGGTTTTGGTACGCATACAAATACAAAACTGATAAATTAAAACCTAAAACTGGAGATAAAGTAAAGTTTAAATATTTAATACAAGATTTAGAAAAAAATATTTTATATAAAGAAAATCTAGATACAATAACTTATTATATAGATAAAGAAGAATTACTTCCAGGTATAAGAAAAGCAATAAAAATTTTAAATGAAGGAGAAATTGCTGTTTTTCTTTTTCCTTCATATCTTTGTTATGGTTATCAAGGTGATGGTGAAAAAGTTGGAATTAACCAACCTCTAAGATTTACAATTAATCTTATTTCTATTAAGAAAAACAATCAATTATGAACTATAAATTTCTATTTTTTATTTCAATCATTTTGCTTTTTAGCTGTAACTCTAAACATTCTGAACTTGATTCTGGACTTTATGCAGAAATTAAATCAAATAAGGGAGCTATTTTACTTAAACTTGAATATATAAAAACTCCTATAACAGTTGCTAATTTTGTCTCTTTAGCAGAAGGTAATAATGACTATGTTTCTAAAGAGTTTAAAAATATAAAATTCTATAATGGAATAACTTTTCATCGTGTAATATCTGATTTTATGATACAAACTGGTGATCCTACCAAGACAGGGTCTGGTGGTCCTGGATATAGATTTAATGATGAAATTACAGATTTAACGCACTATAAACCTGGTATTCTATCTATGGCAAATGCAGGTGTTAATACAAATGGAAGTCAATTCTTTATAACTCATAAAGCAACTCCTTGGCTAGATGGTAAACATACTGTTTTTGGAGAAGTAATTAAAGGACAAAATATTGTTGATAGCATTGAACAAAATGACATTATAGAAGAATTAAGTATTATAAAAAAAGGAAAAGAAGCTAAAATGTTCAATGCTCCTAAAATTATTTCTAACTATTTCGAAGAAAAAGAAAAAATTATAGAAAAAAAAAGGTATGAAGAAAAAGAACTTATTAAAAATATAGTTGAAGGAATGACTAAAACATCTAGTGGTCTATGGTATAAAATAATTAAAAACTCCATAAAACCTAAACCTAAAAATGGAGAAATGGTTAAAGTTCATTATACAGGAATGCTTTTAAATGGTGAAGTTTTTGATTCTTCATACACTAGAAATATGCCTATTGAATTTATCTTAGGAACTGGAAGGGTTATTAAAGGATGGGATGAAGGTATTTCTTTAATTCCAATAGGAGCATCTGCCAAATTAGTAATTCCTAGTAATTTAGCATATGGTGAAAGAGGAGCTGGAGGTGTAATTCCTCCAAATTCAACACTAATTTTTGAAATAGAAGTAATTGAATCAGGAAATAATGAAAAATAAATTAATTATTTCACTTTTATTTATCCCTCAATTTTTTTTTTAAATTGGATAAAAGCAAAGCCCGATTTAATTGAAAAATTTTTTAGTGAAAACTTATATGTAATAAACTATAATGCATTAAACTTTATTACATCAAAATTTTATATATCTATAGGAGATTTAATTTATTTTTCCTTTGTTATTATAGTGCTTATTTCCCTTTTTAATATTTTTCTGAATAAAAAAAAGAACCTAATAAAAATAATATTAAACTTTTTTTCAATTTTCTCTGTTTTGTTTTTCTTTTTCCATTTTATATGGGGAATAAATTATTATAGAATTCCTTTACATAAAAAGCTAAATTTAAAAACAGATTATAATACTGATCAATTATCAAAAACGCTAAAAATACTAGTTAAAAAATCAAATGATTTACATTCAAAACTAGCTAACCATGATACAATTCCTGTATATGTTCCATATGATTTAAAAACAGTTAAAAAAATAATTGAAAGAGATTACAACTTTTATGATTATTCTAAAAAAATTAAACCAAAAATTAAAAATTCTCTTATTAGTGAAATTATATCATATATGGGTTTCTCTGGATACATAAACCCCTTTACTTTAGAAGCGCAAATAAACAAAAACATTCCTAAACTAAATTATATTACAACAGCAAGTCATGAAATGGCTCATCAATTAGGTATAACTAATGAAAGTGAAGCCAATTTTGTTGCCTTTGTTTCAAGTATAAAAAATGATGATCCTTTTATAAAATATGCTGGATATATTTTCGCCCTAAAATATTGTTACAATGATTTATATAATAAAAACAAAACTAAAGCTCAAAAAATTTTTTCTAAATTAAATATCGGTATTATTAAAAATTTTAAAGAAAGTAATTCTTTTTGGAAAAATTATAAAAATCCAATTGAACCATATATTAAAAAAGTATATGGGTTTTTTTTAAAAAGTAAAGGTCAAACTAAAGGAATACAAACTTATAATCAATTGGTTAAATATGTTGTTTCTTATTTTGAAACAAAAAACTGATAAATAAAAATGATTGAATTGAAAAAAATAACAAGCAATAATAATCCTTTAATAAAAAAACTTAAAATTCTTCAAAAAAAATCAATTGAAAGAAAAAAAAATAAAAGTTTTATTGTAGAGGGAGCTAAAGAAATTGAAAAGGCTATTAAAAATAAATATGAAATTGAAAGTGTTTTTATAAGTGACAATTCTTTATTACTTGTTTCAAATAAAAAAAACATCTTATCTAAATATCATGAAAATTGTTTTACTGTAAAATCAGATTTATTTAAAAAAATATGTTATAGATCTAATGATAATAATATTATTGCTATTATTAAAGCAAAAGAACATGATTTAGATAGTTTAATTATTCCTGAAAAACCATTAATTGTAATAATTCAATCTCCTGAAAAACCAGGAAATATAGGAGCTATAATAAGAACGCTAACTGCAGCAAAAATAGATTTATTGATTATAGCTGATCCTAAAACTGACATTTACAACCCAAATATTATTAGATCAAGTTTAGGTAATGTTTTCTCTCTACCAATAATAATTGATAAATCGAAAAATATTATAAATTTCTTAAAATCAAATAAAATTGAAATAATTGTTGCTAACGTAAACAAAAAGTCTATATATCACGATGAAATTAATTATAATTTACCACTCGCTTTAGTTTTAGGCTCAGAAGATAAAGGGATAAGTAATAATTGGATAAAAAATTCTGATTGTACAATAAAAATTCCCATGAAATCAAATGTTGATTCATTAAATCTTTCCGTTTCGGCAGGAATTTTGATATATCATATAATTAATAAGATCAAAAGAATTAAACTAATTAAATAATTTTCTATCTTGATTAAAAGATGATTGTAAGTGAAAAAATAGTAAATAAAAAAATTGCTTCAGAGTATAAAGAACTTTTAAGAATAAGTTATCAAAGATTAACTGATTCTGACAAAAAATTAATCAGACAAGCTCTTAATATTGCAGTTAAAGCCCATGCTAATCAGAGAAGAAAATCTGGAGAGGCTTATATTTTTCACCCAATTAATGTCGCTAAAATAGTTGCTGAAAAAATTGGATTAGAAGCAACTTCAATTGCTGCTGCTCTTCTTCACGATGTAATTGAAGATAGTGATTATTCAATTAATGATCTCAATAAATTAGTGGGCAAAACTATTGGAAAAATAGTTGAAGGGCTTACAAAAATTTCACATTTAAAAAAAGATAAGAACTTTTCTCTTCAGGCAGAAAATTATAGAAAAATGCTCCTTACTCTTAATGATGATATAAGAGTTATAATTATAAAAATAGCTGATAGACTTCATAATATGCAAACTTTAAATGTAATGCCAGAAGAGAAACAAATAAAAATCTCATCAGAAACATTATATATTTATGCTCCGCTAGCACACAGAATTGGCTTATATAATATTAAAAATGAACTTGAAGATTTAAGTTTAAAATATACTGAATCTGAAAAATTTTATTCAATTAAAAGTAAACTTGAAAGAAGTAAAAAAAATCAGGATAATTATATTAAAACTTTTACTGATTTTGTTTCAACCGCCTTAAATAATGAAAAACTAAAATACAACATTCAAGGAAGAAGTAAGTCTATTTATTCTATTTATAAAAAAATGGAAGAAAAAGAAATAGACTTTGATCAAATTTATGACAAGTTTGCAATAAGAATTATATATGATGCTCCAATAAATAAAGAGAAATTTTTAGCATGGAAAATATATTCAATTATAACAGATCATTATACTCCTAATCCCTCTAGATTAAGAGATTGGATTACTTCTCCAAGATCAAATGGTTATGAATCTCTTCATATTACGGTCATGGGGCCATTAAATCAATGGGTTGAAGTTCAAATTAGATCTAAGAGAATGCATGAAATAGCTGAAAAAGGTTACGCAGCGCATTTTAAATATAAACAAGGAAATCAAAAAGACATTGGAATTGAGGACTGGCTAACCAAACTTCAAGAACTTCTTCAAAGTAATAATGAAAACCCAGTTGATTTTGTTGAAGATTTTAAGTTAAACCTATATGCTGATGAAATTTATGTTTTTACGCCAAAAGGTGAAATAAAATCTCTGCCAAAAGGAGCTACAGCACTTGATTTTGCCTTTGCAATTCATTCAGAAATAGGAAAGAAGACAAGAGGAACCAGGGTTAATGGGAAACTTGTTCCTTTAAGTAAAATTCTTTCTAGTGGAGACCAGGTAGAAATTTTAACTTCTAAAAACAATTCCCCTAAAGCTGGATGGATTGATTTTGTCAAAACTTCTAGAGCAAGATCTATAATAAAGTCCTCATTAAAAGAAGAAGAAAAAAAGATTTCATTGGAAGGAGAACAAATTTTAAAAAGAAAATTAAAACATATAAAAGTTAATTTTAATGAAAAAGCATTAAAATTCGCATTAAATTTTTTTAAAGTTAACTCAGAAGAAGACTTATATTTTAGAGTTGGCATTGGAAAAATTGACAATTCCAACATAAAAGAATATGCAAATAATTACAATAATTCTTTTTTAAATTTCTTTACAAGAAGAAAAAAATTTGATAAGAAAAATAATATTAAAAAATTTAAATATAATTATGACTCTTTAATATTTGGCAAAAGTAAAGAAACTCTAAAATATACATTTGCTGACTGTTGTAATCCAATTCCAGGAGATCAGGTTTTTGGATTCTTAACAATAAAAGAAGGTGTGAAAGTTCATAAAAAAGAGTGCAAGAATTCATTAAGCCTCCTGTCTAATTATTCATATAGAGTTCTAACTGCTAAATGGATTAATTCCTCTTTAGAAGAATTTAAAAGTGTTTTAAAACTAACAGGAACTGATAACAAAGGACTTGTAAGTAAGGTTACTAGATTGATTTCAACAAATATGAAAGTTAATATAACCAAAATTAATTTTGATACTGATGACAATCTTTTTACAGGAATAATTCATGTTAATGTTAATAATAAATCTATTTTGGATAAATTGGTTAAAAAATTAAATAAAATTGATGGAATAGAAAAAATCTCTAGAGAATAAAATAAAGAAAACTTATCTTTGAAAAAATGAATAAAAAAAAATCAAATCAGGAAATTGTTAAAGAGGTTTTTATTAATTATTTAGATCAGTTAAATCATAGAAAGACTCCCGAAAGATTTGCAATTCTTTTTGAAATCTACAATAATACAGATCATTTTAATATTGAATCTCTCTATATTAAAATGAAAAATAAAAATTATCGTGTTAGTCGAGCTACATTATATAATACAATTGAACTACTTCTTGAATGTGGATTGGTAAGAAGACATCAATTTGGAAATAATCAAGCTCACTATGAAAAATCATATTTTAATCATCAGCACGATCATGTAATTTTAACTGATTCAGGAGAAGTAAAAGAGTTTTGTGATCCCAGAATTCAAGAAATTAAAAAAAGTATTGAAGAAATTTATAAAATAAATATTCATAACCATTCTTTGTATTTTTACGGTACAAATAAAAAATAATAATATAAATGGCAGTAGATTTATTGCTCGGTCTTCAATGGGGAGATGAAGGAAAAGGAAAAATTGTTGATGTTCTTACTAATTCATATAACATAATCGCAAGGTTTCAAGGAGGTCCTAATGCTGGTCATACATTAGAGTTTAATGGAAACAAACATGTTTTGCATACAATTCCTTCTGGGATTTTTCACAAAAACAAAATCAATGTAATTGGAAATGGAGTTGTAATAGATCCAACAATTTTTGAAAAAGAAATAATAGGACTAGAAAAATATTCATTAGAATTAAAAAAAACTTTACTAATATCAAAAAAAGCTCACATTATTCTTCCTACTCATAGAATTCTCGACTCCGCATCTGAAGCTTCAAAAGGTAAATTTAAAATTGGGTCTACATTAAAAGGTATTGGTCCAGCATATATGGATAAAACTGGAAGAAATGGTATTAGAGTTGGAGATATAATTTCTTCTGACTGGGAAAAAAAATATAATAGCTTATTAAAAAAACATTTAAACCTTCTTAAAAATTATAAAAATTTACCACAATATGATCTAAAAAAAATGGAAAAAGCTTTTTTCAAAGGCATTGAAATACTAAAAAAATTTAATCTTATCGATAGTGAACAATATTTGTTTGAAGAAAGCTCAAAAGGTAAAAACATTTTGGCTGAAGGTGCACAAGGATCAATGTTAGATATAGATTTTGGGACTTATCCGTTTGTAACTTCTTCAACTACTACTGCTGCAGGAGCTTGTACAGGTCTTGGTATTTCTCCTAGAAAAATAAAAGATGTCTTTGGAATATTTAAAGCATATACAACCAGGGTTGGAAGTGGCCCTTTTCCGACAGAATTATTTGACAAAAACGGAGAAAAAATGAGTCAAGTTGGAAAAGAATTTGGCGCTACAACTGGAAGAGCTAGAAGATGTGGATGGATTGACTTAGTTGCATTAAAATATTCTATACAAATTAATGGAGTAACAAAATTAATGATGATGAAAAGTGATGTTTTGTCAGGATTTAAAAAAATAAAAATTTGTAATCGATACAAAATAAAAAATAAAATTTTCCATCACTTACCTTATGATATAAATTCAAACAAAATAGAACCTTTATATGATGAAATTGACGGGTGGAAAGAGAATATATCGGATATAATTTATGAGAATAAGCTTCCGAAAAACTTCATAAAGTATCT
>CAYUZY010000041.1:0-15485 GCA_964448645.1 uncultured Flavobacteriaceae bacterium | reverse complement strand
AGATTTAGAAGAATTTTATCCAAAGGGCAAAAGAGAGTTTATAGACTTATCTAAGTGGTTAGAAAACGGTTTGGTTCTTAGAGAGAAAGAATTTAGAAATAAGATTGAATCTCATAAATGGACTTCTTACAAAGATAAATATGTTGCTATTGGATGTTTAAATAATGCTATTCTTCCATCTTGGGCATCTTTATTGGTTGCTTCACATTTAGAACCCTTTGCAATAAAAATTGTTCACGGGAGTTTAAAAGAATTAGAAAATAGTATTATTGTTGATCTTATTAGAACATTTGACACAAATCCTTATAAAGATAAACCTGTTATGATAAAAGGATGTTCTGATAATTCTATTCCAGAAAACGCTTATGTTCAATTAATTATTCTATTAAAAACTGTTTCTAAAAGTCTTTTTTACGGTGAGGCTTGTTCTTCTGTTCCAATTTGGAAAAGGTCAAAAATTAGTTAAAGTTGCAAAAAAGGAAAATTTTAATTTTTACTTATTATTGGCCTCCATCCGGAGGTTCTGGAGTTCAAAGGTGGTTATATTTTTCAAAATTTTTAAAAGATTTTGGATGGTATCCAATTATAATAACTGTAAAAAAATCAAGAGCATCATATCCAGTTTTTGATAATTCTTTGGAAAGTTACATTAAGGATATAATTGTGCATAGAACGGATACTTTAGAACCTCTAAAATTTTATTCAAATTTAGTTTCTGGAAATTCTACTGAAGGAATTCAAAAAGGAGAGGTAGTAAAAAAAAATATTTTTCATCGTTTAGCAGCATTCATAAGAGGAAATTTTTATATTCCTGATGCCAGAAAAGGTTGGGTTAGATATGCTTTAAAAAAAGGAAGAGAAATAATAAAAAAAGAAGACATTAAATTTGTTGTAACGACGGGCCCCCCTCATTCATCTCATCTTATAGGGTTAAAATTAAAAAAAGAGTTTTCTGTAAAATGGATTGCTGATTTTAGAGACCCATGGACAAGTATGTTTTATTTAAAAGAAATGTATAGAACAAAATTTGCTCAGTTAATAGATGAGAATTTTGAGAAAAATGTATTGAAAAGAGCAGATAAAATAATTACAACTATCGGGGATTCATTTCATAATGAGTTAATTAAAAAATCTAATATTTCTCAAAAAAAAATTTCAGCAATTCCTAATGGGTATGATTCGCAACTAATAAATAATGTTAGTCAAAAATTTAATTCAACTTTTCATATAGTTTATTCTGGATTATTAACTAATAATCATTCATTTAAACCTTTTTTTTTAATATTAAAAGATTTAAAACTAGTTTACCCTAAATTAAAATTAAAAGTTTCATTAGCTGGTCAAGTTTCAGATGATATAGATTTATTTATTAGAGAAAACATTGGTAATATTGTATATATAAATAAAGGATACCTTCCACATTCTGAGTCAGTTAATTTAATTAAAAAGGCTAACTTACTTCTTAATTTCACTTATAACTCTGAAAGTAATGACAAAATGATTCCAGGAAAAGTTTTGGAATATATTGCAACAGGAATTCCTATACTTTCAATTGGAAATACTAATAATTATTTGTCAAAATTTTTGCTAAAAGGAACTTGCGCTAAAACATTTTCTGAAAATGATCTAAAAGAAATGAAATCTTTTATTGAAAAGGTAATAGGTGCTTACTTAAAAAATAAACCTTTAAATAATTTATTTTCCAATATTGAAAACTTTAGCAGAAAAGCTTTAACTAAGAAATTAAGTAATTTAATTTTAAAGAAATAGATTATTTAGTGTAAATTTTATTGTCATTAATATATTGATAAACTTTAGAAGGTATAAAATTTGAAACATCAATATTTTTTAATAATTTTTTTCTTATTTGACTACTAGAGTTTTTAATTTTTGGAGCATTGAACAATTTAATGCTAGGATTATTTTTAATATTTTCTGGAATAGGAAAATAAGATTTTCTTGGATAAACATAGACCATGTGAGATTCAAGAATTTCTTGATAATTTTTCCATTTATTAAATGTGCTCAAATTATCTTCTCCAATTAATAGAACAAATTTTTTTTCAGGATTTTGTATTGATAATTCTCTAAGAGTATTTATAGTATAATTTGGTTTTTCTAACAGAAATTCAATTTTAGATATTTTAATATTTTTTTTATTTATCAGGGATAATCTAACCATTTTAAATCTATCTTCTTCAGTTGTTAAACATTCAGATTTAAAGGGGTTTAAAGGTGTAATAATTATCCAAATTTCATCCAAATCAGTTTCTTTAATAAAGAAATCTATAAGTTTTAAATGACCATTATGAATAGGGTCAAAAGTTCCAGAAAAATATCCGATTTTTTTCAATTAGTAATAAAATTCTCAATTAATTTTTCAGCCTTAATTTTTGCTTCATTTAAATCATTATTTAACAGACTGACATCAAATTTTTCTGCTAATTTAATTTCCTCACGAATTTTGTCAATCCTTAATTTTAACATTTTTTTTGAATCTAATTTTCTGTTAATTAATCTTTTTTCAATATCATTAATATTTGGAGCTTCAAGAAAAATTGACAGAGTTTGATCAGGATATTTTTTTTTAATGTTTAGTCCTCCAATAACATCTATATCAAAAATAATATTCTTTCCAAGACCCCAAATGCGATGAATTTCTTTTTTAAGAGTGCCATAAAAAAATCCTGGGTAAACTTCTTCATATTCTAAGAATTCATCATTATTAATTTTTTCTTTAAATTTTTTTTCTTTTAAAAAGAAATAGTCTTTACCATCGATCTCTCCTTTTCTTGGTAATCTTGAAGTAGCTGATATGGAAAACATTAAAGAAAGATTTTTTTGATTTAGTAAATGTTTAACTATTGTGGTTTTACCACTTCCAGAAGGAGCAGAAAATATTATGATTTTTCCAGTTTTCAACTATGCTATATTATAAAGTTGTTCTTTTATTTTTTCAAACTCAACCTTCATTTCTATAACTGTTTTTTGCAATTGAGCATCATTTGCTTTAGAACCAATTGTGTTTATTTCACGACCTATTTCTTGACTAATAAACCCAAGCTTTTTACCACTTGATGTTTTATTTTTTAGTTCTATTAAAAAGAAGTTTAAATTATTTTTTAAACGAATCATTTCTTCAGTTATATCATTTTTTTCTAGGTAATAAATTAATTCTTGTTCAAATCTATCTAGATCAAAAGACAAATTCATTTTACTGAAATTATTCTTTATTTTTTTTCTTATATTTTTAATTCTTGAAGGATCAATTTTCTCTACAGTCTTTAAAAGCTCGAGCAAAATTTCAACTCTTTTTTTAAATTCTTTCTCTAAAAGTGAACCTTCATTTAATTGATAAAGAGATAATTCTTTAATTACTTTTTCTAGGCCTATGAATATTTCTTTTTTTTCTTGATCATTAATACTAGTATTTTCTGAACTTATTACCTCAGGAAGTTTCATGGCAATAGATAAAAGATTTTTATTATTAGAATCTATTTTTTTAAGTTGATCTAAATATCTATTTAGAACGTTTGAGTTTATTTTTAATGGAGAAGGATTGGTATAGTTATAATTTATACTTAAATCAATTTTTCCTCTTTTAATTTTTGAACAAATCAATTTTCTGAAATCAGAATCTAAACTTTTAAAATAATGACTTGTTTTAATATTGATGTCTAAATTTTTACTGTTTAATGATCGGATTTCAATATCAATAATTTTATTACTTATTTGAACTTTAGTTTTTCCATACCCAGTCATTGATACTATCATGTATATATTAAAGTTTTTTTATTCTAATATTCCTATATGAGACAACATTTCCATGATCTTGTAAACCAATATAACCCTTTCTTTTTTTATTGAAATTTTTAAAAGTGTGGTGAGCAAATTTTGATTTAGCTATTAACTTTTCCCATTGATCTCCATAAAGTGGAAAACTGTTAATTTCTTTACCATTTAAAATAACCTTTCCCCTATTAATTTTATAATTAACAGTTAGAATTAATTTATTCCATTCACCAACAGGGTTAGTAATGTCACTTATTGGCTCAGAAAGATCATAAAGAGCTCCGGCTTGATGAAAAGCTGGTCTTACTTTTGCATCAGGATGACCATTATTATCAATTATTTGTATTTCAGGACCAGTCCTATAGGGTGCTTTAAATTTTTTTCCTTCTTGAATTCCCCATAATATTCCACTATTTCCTTTTTTAGAGATTTTCCATTCAAGTGATAAAATAAAATTAGTATACTGTTTATCGGTTATTATATCATGACTTTTTCTATCTCTTCTTTCTCTTTTCGTTGGATCCATTTCCATAGTACCATCTTTAATGATCCAAATATTTCCAACTTTATCATGATTAAACCTATGCCAACCATTAAATGAATTTCCATCAAATAATATTTCCCAATCATTATTTGAATTTGATTTTTGAGAGAATAAGTTTGGAGAAAAAACAAAAAATAATCCAATAATTAAAATTCTATATTTTATCATATTCCTAAAATTTTCTTTAATTTATTTTTGTCAATATCACCTCCAGCAAAATCATCAAAACTTTTTTGTGTTGCTTCAATAATATGTTTTTGAATAAAAGGCGCTCCTTCTCTTGCACCTTGTTCAGGACTTTTTATACAACATTCCCATTCCATTACAGCCCAAACATCACAACCATACTCAGTCAGTTTAGTGAATATAGTTTTAAAATCTATTTGACCATCACCAGGAGAACGATATCTTCCAGCTCTATCAATCCAATCACCATAACCACCATAAGCTCCTTTTTTACCATTAGGTTTAAATTCTGAATCTTTTACATGGAACGATTTTATAAAACTATGATAATGATCAATGTATTCTAGATAATCTAATTGTTGAAGAACAAAATGACTTGGGTCATACAAAATATTAACTCTTTTATGATTTCCAGTGGCCTCTAAAAACCTTTCAAAAGTCACACCATCATGTAAATCTTCACCTGGATGAATCTCATAACATACATCCACTCCATTTTCGTCATAGAAATCTAAAATAGGTTTCCACCTTTTTGCTAATTCTGAAAAACCAAGTTCTAATAGACCTTCTGGTCTTTGAGGCCAAGGATGCCAAGTATGCCATAATAAGGCCCCAGAAAAAGTCGCATGTGATTTTAAACCAAGGCGATTACTAGCTACTGCAGCTTTTTTAACTGTATCGATTGCCCAATCAGTTCTTGCTTTTGGATTGTTCTTAAATTGATCAGGGGCGAAGTTATCAAACATTAAATCATATGCAGGATGAACTGCAACTAATTGTCCCTGAAGATGAGTTGAAAGTTCTGTTATTTCAAGGCCATAAGAATTAATCTTACCTTTTAGTTCATCACAATATGTTTGGCTTTCAGAAGCTTTGTCTAGATCGATTAAGAAACTTTCCCAAGTAGGAATTTGAATTCCTTTATAACCAAGATCTGAGGCCCATTTACACATTCCTTCTAAACTATTAAAAGGAGCTTTTTTATCAACAAATTGTGCTAAAAAAATTGCAGGGCCTTTTATTGTTTTCATTGATTGTCCATGCTTATCCATTTATTTCCCTTTTTATGAGATTCAACTACTTTTTCTATAAAATTCATACCTTTTAATCCTTCATATAATGTTGGATATTCTGAACCATAAGATTTTTCATTTCTTATGTCTTTAGCAACTCCTTTATAGATATTTCCCATTGCATCAAAAATTCCTTCAGGATGTCCAGCAGGAAGCTTTGTGCCATCATTAGCAAAATCAGAAATATAAGGGTTGCCAGGTTTAATAAGCCTTCTAGGCTCATTATCTTTTAGGTGATATAAATAATTAGGATTTTCTTGTTCCCATTTAAAAGCTCCGTCTCTTCCATATATCGCTACAGTTAAATTATTTTCTTCTCCAGTAGCAATTTGACTAGCTCTTAAAACTCCTTTTAGTTTATTTGAAAATCTAACTAAAATTGTTCCATCAATATCTAAACTATTATCTTCATATAACATATTCAAATCGGAAAGGAGTTCTTTAACTTCCATTCCAGTAACATACTCTACCATATTAAATGCATGTGTTCCAATATCACCAATACAAGAACTAATTCCAGCTTTTTCAGGATCAAGACGCCATACAGTTTTTCTTTTTTCTTTTTCATGGATAAAACTATTTATCCATCCTTGATAATATTGAATATCAACTTTTTGAATATCTCCAATAACACCTTCAGAAATTAACTTTTTCATATGTCTAACCATTGGATATCCAGTGTATGTATATGTAACAGCAAAAATTAAATTATTTTTCTTTTGAAGAGAATACAATTCTTTTGCTTCTTCTAAATTTGTGGTCAAAGGTTTTTCGCAGATAACGTTAAATCCATTTTCTAATAGCTTTTTAGACATTGGATAATGTAAAAAATTTGGAGTTAAGACAGATACTACTTCAATTCGATCCTTTCCTGGAAGCTTCGATTCTTTATCAATAAATTCATCAAAATCTTTATAGATTCTATTTGTGTTTACTCCAATTTCTTTAGCAAAATTTATATTTTCTTCGTAGTCAGGATTAAATACCCCTCCAGTAATTTCATATTTATCATACATATTTGATGCAACTCTGTGAAGAACACCTATAAGAGAATCTCCACCTCCACCAATTATTCCAAGTTTTATTTTATTCATAGATTTTTAGTTTCAATTTTTTCATTTCTAAATGTGAATATAAATAAGATTAAAATAACAAACGAAAAAATTGAAGGTTGAATCCATATTTTTTCCCAATTATGACCATTATATATTACATATAAATCAGTTAGATATCCGGCTATTCTAAAGCCAATTAACATACCTAGGCCATAAGTGGCAAGAGTTATTAAACCTTGAGCAGAACTTTTATATTCGGGTTTACATTTCATATTAGTATAAATTTGACCAGAGACAAAGAAAAAATCATAACAAATACCATGCAAAATAATTCCTAAAATTAACATCCAGCTATTTACACCATCTGCTCCTAAAGAAAAAAGTAAATAACGTAATCCCCAGGCTAAAATTCCAACAATTAATGTTGATTTAAAACCAAACCTTTTAATAAAAAAAGGGAGAAGTGATAAAAACAGTACTTCAGAAATTTGACCAAGAGTCATTTTTCCTGCAGCAGCTTCCATTCCAATTTCATTTAAAAATTGATTTGCATGCTGGTAATAAAAGGCTAATGGAATACATATTAAAATAGAAGCTATAAAAAAAACAAGATAAGCTTTATCATTTAATAGTTTTAATGCATCCAATCCTATAATTTCACTAAAAGTCTTGCTTTTATTTTTTTCAATTGTAGGAGGAGTGTTGGGAAGAGTAAAACTGTATATCCCTAAAATTAAAGAAATAAAAGAAGACATGTAGAATGTGTTTTTTAGTGTGTTTAAACTTTCCCAAGAAAAATATCCAATTAAAAGACCAGCTACTATCCATCCAATACTTCCAAAAATTCTTATTGGAGCAAATTCTTTAGAAGGATCTTTCATTTGTCTAAAAGCAATAGAATTTGCTAACGCTAGTGTTGGCATATAAAGCAACATATATATTAAAATATAAGGATAGAAATGAGAAAAATTTTCTGAAACACCAGCATTATAGAGTAAAAATGCACCGATTAAATGAATAGTTCCTAATACTTTTTGAGCTGCAAAGTATTTATCAGCAATAAGGCCAATTATAAAAGGGGCAATAATCGCTCCAATTGATTGGGTTTCATATGCAAGAGAAAGTTCACTTCCAGAAGAATTAAATTCTTGAGAAAGAAAAGTTCCCATAGTTACAAACCAAGCACCCCAAATAAAAAATTGGAAAAACATTAAAAATGAGAGTCGTACCGAAATTTTAAAACTCATCAGATATTAAAATTTACATTTCATTTCCAATATTAACTAGAAGATTTTTAGTAGCTTTTATACCTTCAATTTCAGAAAGTCTATTACCTTCATATTCAACACCAATAAATCCCTTATAATTTTGATCATTAACTATTTTTAACATTCTTTGATAATCTATACTTGTTTCTAATCCTTCAGAATTAAAATCATAAGATTTTGCACTGACTCCAAAAGCTTTAGGCATCATTTCAGATATCCCTTTATATATATCGTAGGTTTCTTTGCAACTTCCATCAAAAATAGAACCGTAACCTTCATCGCTAATACAAAAGTTTCCAAAATCTGGAAGAGTACCACAATTATTCATATTAACTCCATTAATAACTTGCATTAATAGAGGTATATTAGAGGTAATTCTTCCATGATTTTCAACAATTACATTTATATTGTATTCCTTAGCATAAGTTGATAATGCCGATAAACTTTTAATTGAATTTGAAATCCATTTATTGGGGTCTTTTTCACCATAAAGGTTAAGCCTCACAGAACTGCAACCTATTTTTGAAGCTGCATAAATCCATAGTTTATGATTTTCAATGGCTTCGCTTCTTTTTATAGGGTTAGAGGAAGATAGATCTCCTTCACCATCAATCATAATTAAAACATTTTTAATTTTATTTTCATCAGCAAGAGATTTACTTTTCTGAATAAAAACCTCTATAGCACTTTTTTTATCATCACTTTTCATTACATCATCATATAACGCATTAACATATTCAATACCTTCAAACCCTAATTCTTTTGCAAGAGAAGCAAATTTGTAAGGGTCATAGTTATTTTCTTTTATCATTCTGTGATTAGACCATTGAGCAAGAGATAATTTAAAAAAAAGAGGAGATACTTCTGAGGAGCTATTAGATTTAGTTTTCGGATCGTTACAACTTAAATTTCCAAGAAAAAAAACACAAAGACTTAAACTAATTATTTTTGTAATAAATTTTTTACGTTTCATATTAAATAAAGTTTTATTAATCTTTCTAAAATAAACAATATTTTCACATCTAAAGATATTTTCTATATTTGGTTTGACATGTAAAGCTTCAAAATTTTATTTTATGGATAATAAATATGATGCTATTGTTGTTGGAACTGGAATAAGTGGAGGTTGGGCAGCTAAAGAACTTTGTGAAAAAGGACTAAAAACTCTAGTTTTAGAAAGGGGCCCTATGATTAAACATGTTGAAGATTATTCTAATATGTTTAATGATCATTGGGATTATCCTCATGGAGATGTAATAACTAATGAAATAAGAAAAAACCAACCTAAACAAAGCAGAACAGGTTATGTTAATAAAGAATCTACAAAGCATCTTTTTGTTAATGATAATTTACATCCATATAATGAAACAAAACCTTTTGATTGGATAAGAGGTTATCATGTTGGAGGTAGATCTTTAACTTGGGGAAGACAGGTTTATCGTTTAAGTGATTTTGATTTTGAAGCAAATATAAAAGATGGAATAGCTGTAGATTGGCCAATTAGATATAAGGATATCGCACCATGGTATAGTTATGTGGAGGAATATATTGGTGTTAGTGGAGAAAAACTTGGTTTACCTCAACTTCCTGATGGAGAATTTTTAAAACCAATGGAAATGTATTGCGTGGAAGAACATTTAAAAAATTCAATAGCCAAAAATTATAATGATCGTTTATTAACCGTAGGAAGAGTTGCTCATATAACAGAGGGAACTAAACCAGGTATAGGAAGAGTTAGTTGTCAATATAGGAATAGATGTAGAAGAGGATGTCCCTATGGAGCATATTTTAGTTCTAACTCTTCAACACTTCCTGCAGCTGAATTAACAGGAAATATGACATTAAGGCCTAATTCTGTAGTGTATGAAGTAATTTATGATTCAAATAAGCAAAAAGCAACCGGAGTTAGAATTATTGATTCTGAAACTGAAAAAACTTATGACTATTTTTCTAAGGTTATATTTCTTTGTGCATCTGCGATTCCTTCTACATCTATATTAATGCAATCAAAGTCTGATCGTTTCCCAAATGGAATGGGAAATGATTCGGGAGAATTAGGACATAATTTAATGGATCATCATTTTAAAGCAGGTGCAAGGGGTACAATTGATTCTTTTAAGGATAAATATTATATTGGTAATAGACCAAATGAACTTTATTTGCCAAGATTTAGAAATTTAGGAGGAAAAACAAACCAAAAAGATTTTATAAGAGGTTATGGTTATCAAGGAGGTGGGAGTAGAGGAGCTTGGATAGAATATACAAAAGAGATGGCATATGGAAAAAAATTTAAAAAAGCTCTTTTAGAACCAGGTAATTGGGGAATGGGTTTAAACGGATTTGGAGAAATATTACCCTATCATGATAATAAAATGACTTTAGATTACAATAAGAAAGATAAATGGGGCTTACCAACAGTTACATTTGATGCTTCTATTCGAGAAAACGAAATCAATATGCGAAAAGACATGAAAGAACAAGCAGTTGAAATGTTAGAAAATGCTGGGTTTAAAAATATAAAAGTAAGGGATGAGAGATATGCCTTAGGTCTTGGAATTCATGAAATGGGTACCGCTCGAATGGGAAAAAATCCAAAAACATCAGTTTTAGGCAAATATAATGAGATACATAGTGTACCTAATGTTTATGTTACTGATGGAGCTTGTATGACTTCATCAGGCTGTACTAATCCTTCCATAACATATATGGCTCTTACAGCTAGGGCTGCTAATCATGCAGTTAGTGAATTGAAAAAAATGAACTTGTAATTTATATGGATAGAAGAAATGCTTTAAAAAATATAGGAAAGGGTATAGGGACTATTACTATAACCCCTAGCATTTTAAACCTGTTTCAGAGTTGTCAAAATAGTACAACTTTAAATTCTGTTTTTTTCAATAAAGAACAATTTTTAGTGGTTTCTAAACTAATGGAAATAATTATTCCTGAAACTGAAACTCCAGGGGCAATTTCTCTTAACTTACCTGAATTTATTGATGCTTATATTTATAATGTTATAGATGAAGATAATATTAGTAGTAATAAAATTTTAAAGGATGGTTTAAATAAATTTATTGATCTAGTAAAATCAAAAACCAAAAAAGAGGAAATTAATAAAATCTCAGTAAAAGAGTGGGAAGATCAATTAAAGAAAATTCTTATTTCAGAGGGCAATAGTGATATAATAACTATAGCAATTAAAGACATAAGAAAATTAACAGTTGGAGCATATAAAATCAATGAATTTGTAGGAGAAAAGCTCATGGCTTATAATCCTGTTCCAGGTCAACAAAAAGGATGCGTTGATCTTAATGAAGCTAGTGGAGGTTTAGTTTGGTCCGGTACTGGACAATAATTATTTTATTATTAATTTACCTTTCATAGACATATAGTGTCCTGGAAATGAGCATATAAAGTCATAAACTCCTTTTTCAGGAGCATCAAAAGTTATTGTATCGCTTTCTCCTCCTCCAATGAGTTTTGTATGAGCTATAGCTAGATTCCCATCAGGAATATATTCATTTTCTTTTTTTGAAGATGCTTTTATTCCAAATTCATTTGTGTTAACTCCTTTTTTAAGTAAAACAAAGTTATGTCCCATCACTAATTTGTCTAGTTTCCCTGTATGATTTAGAGTTACAGTAATTTTTTGACCACTATAAGCAATAATTTCTTTTTTGTCAAATTTCATCGAAAAATCATCAGAATTTATGATAATTGTAATTTCTTTTTCTAATGAAGAAGGGTTATTTTTTGATTCCTTTGATTGCTCTGTTTTAGTTCTTTTATATTCAAATTTTTCTTTCTTTTTTTTATCATTGTTTCCACATGAGGTAATTGAAATTAATATTAAAAACACAACAATTTTCTTTAATATTGAAAAAATAATAATCTTTTTCATGACAGATTTTTTATTAATATTAGAATGGAATTTTTTTATTTTCACTTGGCAAAAATATATTATAGAATACTTTTAAAAAAATTATACTTTAATTATTTTTTTCTTAAAAGAGACAAGATAAACACCAAAAAAAACGAGAATACAAGCAAGAATTTTTACCCAATCAAGAGTATCATTTCCAGTTAAAACAGCATAAATAATTGTAATTATTGGTTGAAGGTATGCAAACGCTCCAATCGTAGTTGGGGGTAATGTTTTAAGAGCATAAACGTTTAAAAAATATGTTAAAAAAGTTGTACACACTACTACAAATCCAATTCTCCAAAGAGCATAAAAAGGCATATTGTACCATGAAATTTCTATAAAATCTGGATATGTGACTGGAAAAGTCATAAAAGAACCTACTAAGAACATCCATTTCATTATGGTAACAGTATGATACTTTTCAGTCAGTTTTTTCACGAAAACTAAGTAAGCTCCATAGCTTATAGAGTTTCCTAATAATAAAATATTTCCAAGAGAAACATTTGGAGCATTTATTACTGTTGATTGATTTCCATAAATTATTAAAATTACAGCTCCTGCAAACCCAATTGCAATTCCAGAAATTTTAGGAAAATTTAAACTTTCATTTAAAAAAATTGCAGATAAAATTAGAATAATTATTGGAGTTAGAGTTACAATAACCCCACTATTTATAGGAGTTGAAAGTTCCAAACCCTTGAAAAACATTAACATATTAATACACATACCAAGAAAGGCAACTCCAATAACTCGATAATAATCTTTTTTATCAATTTTTTCATTTGGTAAAAATAGACTTACAGTCCAAAAAAGAATCGAAGCTCCAACAACTCTTAGCATTATAAAGCCAAAAGCAGCAACATAATCCGGCATTACAACTTTCGCAATGGTATGATTTAAACCATAGATAGTTGTTGCAGCAAAAGCAGCTAATAAAGCAAAAATTTTATTTCTCATCTAAAAACTTTTTTATTTGTTCAATGGTGTTTTTACTATTTCCAACAAAAAGTTTATTATCATATAATAATACAGGACGTTTTAAAAAAGTATAATGCTCTAGAATTAATTTTTCATAATCAGACTCTGATAGTATTTTAGTATTTAAATTTCTATGCTTGTATAATAGGGCTCTTTTATTAAAAAGGTCCTCGAAACTCTCAGAAAAAGAACGTATAGTTTGTAATTGTTGTTTATTCAAGGGATTAACTTTTATGTCTACAAGTTCTATATCAGAACCTAAATTAAGTTCATTAATTATTCTTTTACATGTATCACATGTCTTTAGATAGAAGAATACTTTCATAATAAATAAGTTGCACAAATAAAATTCATTTTTATTAAAAAAAAGATTATTTGATTCAAAATCCAATACATTTGCAATGATTTGAAGGTCTTAATTAAATGAAAAAAAAATTAAAATTTAACTCTAAAGTTATTCATGGAGGTCAATTATTAGAAAAAGGTTATGGAGCAGTAATGCCTCCTATATATCAAACTTCAACTTATGCTCAAACCTCTCCCGGCAAACATTTAGGATATGAATATAGTAGGACTCATAATCCAACTAGAACTGCGCTTGAAAATGCACTAGCATCAATTGAAAATGGTAATCATGGTTTTGCTTTCGCATCAGGTTTGGCAGCAATGGATGCAATACTTAAATTATTAAAGCCTGGAGATGAAGTTATATCTACGAACGATCTTTATGGAGGATCATATAGATTATTTGATAAAATTTTTAAAGATTTTGGAATTAAATTTCATTTTATTCCGATGGATAAAATATCCTTAATTAAGAGTTTAATAACAAGTAAAACGAAATTAATTTGGGTGGAAACACCAACAAACCCTATGATGAATATTATAGATATAGAATTAATTTCTAATATATCAAGAAGTAATGAAATATTACTGGCAGTGGATAATACTTTTGCATCACCATATTTGCAAAAACCTTTGAATTTAGGAGCCGATATAGTTATGCATTCTGCGACTAAATATCTTGCTGGACACTCTGATGTAATTCTTGGATCAATTGTTTTAAATGATGATACTATTGCTGAAAAAATTGGATTTATTCAAAACGCTAGTGGAGCTATTTCTGGACCTATGGATAGTTTTTTAACTCTAAGAGGAATTAAAACGCTTCATTTGAGAATGAAAAGACATTGTAAAAACGCAAAAAAAATTGCAAATTATTTAAAAAACCATCCTAAAGTTGAAAAAGTTTATTGGCCTGGTTTTGAGGATCATCCAAATCATGAAATTGCTAAAAGACAAATGAAAAACTTTGGAGGAATGCTTTCTTTTATACCAAAAGGATCAGATTATAAATCTGCTGTTAAAATTGTTGAAAAACTAGAATTATTTACTCTTGCAGAATCTTTAGGAGGAGTCGAAAGTTTAGCGGGTCACCCTGCTAGCATGACTCATGCATCTATCCCTAAAATTGAAAGAGAAAAAAGCGGAGTAGTTGATTCATTAATAAGATTAAGTGTTGGAATTGAAGATGTTGAGGATTTAATGTTAGATTTAGATAAAGCAATTGGATAGTTATTAATTATTATGAAAAGTAATAATAATAAAAAAATATATTTTGCATCAGATAATCATCTTGGAGCTCCAGATTATAATTCAAGTTTGGAAAGAGAAAAACATTTTGTTCAGTGGTTAGATTTTATTAAAAAAGATGCACAAGAAATCTTTTTGTTAGGAGATCTTTTTGATTTTTGGTTTGAATATAAAAAAGTTGTTCCGAAGGGTTTTGTTAGAGTTTTAGGTAAAATTGCTGAAATCTCAGATAATGGAATACCTATTCATTATTTTGTAGGAAATCATGATTTATGGATGAATGATTATTTTCAAAAGGAGTTAGGAGTTAAAGTCTTTAGAAAACCTAAAGATTTTAATATCATGAATAAAACATTTTATATTGGACATGGAGATGGTTTGGGCCCTCATGATAAAGGGTATAAAATAATGAAGAAAGTATTTACTAATTCTTTTGCAAAATTTTTATATAGAATAATTCATCCAGACATAGGAATTGGTATAGGTCAATATTTTTCTCAAAAAAATAAAATTCTCTCTGGAGAAAAGGATATTAATTTTCTTGGAGATGATAAAGAATGGTTAGCTAAATATTCTAGAAAAAAACTTCAAGAAAAACATCGAGATTATTTTATATTTGGTCATAGACATTTACCAATTCAAATTGAGCTTAATCAAAATTCTAAATATATTAATTTAGGTGATTGGATAAATCATTATACATATGGAGTTTTTGATGGTAATAAATTTGAAATAAAAAAGTGGAAAATTTCATTGAATAATGATTGAGAAGAAATCATTAGATTATGAAAAGACTGTTATTGTTGGAATTGTTAATTCAAATCAAAACCTTGAAACTTCTAATGAGTATTTAGATGAATTAGATTTTCTTTCTTATACTGCAGGGGGAAAGGTTTTAAAACGTTTTACTCAAAATTTAAATCAACCAAATCCTAAAACATTTATTGGAAGCGGTAAATTAAATGAAATTTTTGAATTTAATAAACTTAATAATGTGTCATCTGTAATTTTTGACGATGAATTAAGTCCAGCTCAGCAAGGAAATATTGAAAAATTTTTAAAATGTAAAAT